>NZ_RIBZ01000329.1:0-41666 GCF_003721215.1 Streptomyces botrytidirepellens | reverse complement strand
GGGCGACGGCGCGGCCGACCGCCCCGGCGGCCCCGGCGGGGGCCGCGCCCCTCGTACCGCTCGTGCGGGTGGTGCGCCTTCCGCACCTGGTCCGTCCGGTGCTCCTCGGTCTCGTGCACCGTGGGGTCGTGCCCGTTCCGCTCGCGGGCATTCCGCTGATGGCGGGGGCCCTGATGGCCGCGCTGATTCCGCCAGTCGGTCACGGTCCGGGCCAAGGGGACCCGTGATCGACCGAAAAGTCCGGCCATGTCGTTATTTCTAGCACCCTCGTGCTGTGGCGGGCGAGCGGCATCCGCCGCTGCCGGCCGGCCACTCCCGTCCGACATCGCGCCTACACCCCGCTCGCACCCTCCATGGGTCTCGGTGCCTCACCCGTCACTGATGCATCGTGCGATACGCACATGGCAGCCCCCGCTCGCCCACTTCGAACATGTACCGATCCTGGCCGTGAAGTATCCCTTCTCACAACAAGGTTGTGGATCCCCGTGGATCCACACAGGATCATGCCCCACCCATGGGTAGGTAAATGTCCTGGACGGCCCTTGTGCTCCAAAGGTCATCTTTACAGTCAAGCGGACTGATCACTCCCGGAACCTCCGGAACCCTCCGGCTCCCGGACCGCCGGGACCTCGTGCCACGGCCGCCCCGCGCGGGTTGCCGCCCCGCGCGGGTTGCCGCCCCGCGCGGGTTGCCGCGGCCGTGCCGCATGGGTTAGGGGTGACCGATGACGCCCGCGCCTCCCCCCACCCCCACACGACCCCTCGGCCGCGCCGCCCTCACGACCTTCGGGGTCTGGGCCGGGGTGCTCGCGCTGCTCACCGGATGCGGCGCGGGTGGCTCCGGCGACGGGCCACGGGACGAACGCGGGTCCCACGCCTCGGCCTCCGGCGGGGCCGCGCCCGGCGGAGGCGACTCCCGAGGGGCCGGGTCCGCGACCGCCCCCGTCCCGCGCGGCAAGGGCAGCAAGCTGCCCGACGACGTCAACGGCGACCGCTACCCGGACCTCCAGCTTCCGGTCCCGCCCCGCAAGCGGGGCCTGCCCAGCCGGATCGCGTTCGTCCACGGCTCGCACGACGGCCTCCACCCCGGCACCCGCACCGTCCTCCGGCGGGCCGACCTGGGCCTGCCCGCCGACGACGTCGCCGTCGCGGGCGCGACCGAGGTGACCACCGCCGACCTCGACGGCGACGGCTACGCCGACGTGACCACCACCGGCGGCGAGCGGCTGAGCGCCGCCGAGGCCAAGCGCACCCGCGCCACGGTGCGGACCGCCCCGTACATCGCCTGGGGCAGCGCGGGCGGCCCGCCGCACGCCCGCTCCGCCGCCCGCGTCCAGCTCACCGGCCCCACCGACTCCGTCGACCCCCAGCGCCCGACCGTCGGCGACTTCAACGGCGACGGCCACCACGACCTGGCGCTGGTCCGCGCGAACCGCCGCTCGTTCCTCGTCCTCTACGGGCCGTTCAGCCGCGCGGGCAAGCCCGCCAGGACCGTGCCGTACCGCAGCCCGTTCCGCGGCGGGCACGCCGAGATCGGCGACCTCGTCGCCGACCGGATCCGCGGCGACCGCCCCACCGACCTGGTCGTGCACGGGCTCAGCGCCGCCGCCCAGTCCGGCTCCACCCTCCTGACCGCGGGCCCGCAGGGGCTGCGCCACACCGGGCGCGCGCTGCGCAAGGGCAACTCGATCACCTTCGGCGACTTCAACGGGGACGCCCGCCGGGACGTCGCCGTCGGCGCCAGCGGCACCCGCGCCGACGAGGGCGGCGACGCGACGGAGAAGCCGGACATCGGCCGCACGGTGAGCGTCTACTACGGCACCGCCACGGGCCGCTACGCCCGCTCCTCCCCCTCCCTCCCGGTGCCGGGCATGTCGGGGATGATGATGGCCGCCGACACCGACGGCGACGGCGCCGACGAGCTGGCCGTCCCGCTCGGCTCCGGCGGCGCCCGGATGCTGGCCCCGCGCCCCGGGCGTCTCGCCACCGCCCGCCACACCCTCGCCCGCACCGTCCCGGCCCGGGTGGACGGCAAGGCCGTACGCGAGGACGAGCGCGCCGCCCGGCTCTACGGCGCGGCGGACTTCGACCACGACGGCAAGGACGAGATCGTGCTCGCCTGGGGACCGGGCATCGCCTTCTCCCTGTACGGCGAACGGCCCGAGCGGTGGTGGATCACGAACGGCACCCGCGACAAGATCACCTTCTCCAGCAGGCCCTTGGCGGCGGCCCGTTAGCGATCGGATAACAGCAACCGGAGGTCCGCACGGGGGATAACCCCCCGGGGTCCCCCTAAGGGATGTCACAGCTCGGCAGCAATGCCGGGCCTGTCCCTCCGCTCCGGCACCCCACCCTCCGCGACCGGGTACGTTCGAATGGTGGCTGGATTCAGGATCGGACGCGGACGGGACTCCCACTCCGCGCAACAAGGGCAGCAGCAGCGACCGCAGCAGCCGCCGCACGGGTCGCAGGACCCGTACGGCCGGACGCAGCCGCAGTGGCAGCAGCCCGCTACACAGGGAGAGCCGGAGTACTTCGGCAGCCAGGACCCGTACTACGGCCCCGGCGGCGGACCGGGCCCGGACCAGGGCTACGGCCCGGGCGGCGGCGGCCAGGGCGGTCAGGGCGGCTACAGACCGGGACCCGGCGGGCCGGGCGGCCCCGGGGCGTACGCCGACAACAACGCCGGCCATACGCAGGCGTTCAGCGTGGGCGAGGCGCCCGACGCGTACGACCCGTACGGCCAGGGCCCCGGTTCGTACGACGACGGCAGCACCTACCGCGCCGGCTCCTCCACCGCCCCGCCCGCCGGTCCCCGGCTGCACTGGAAGCAGCTGCTGAGCGGCATCGTGCTGCGCCCGTCGGCCACCTTCTGGCAGATGCGCGACTACACGGTGTGGGTCCCGGCCCTCATCGTGACCTTCGTCTACGGCCTGCTGGCGGTCTTCGGCTTCGACGACGCCCGTAAGGACGTCCTGAACGCCCCGATGGCCAACAGCATCCCGTGGATCCTCAGCGCGGGCGTCGCCTTCGTCATCAGCGCCCTGGTGCTCGGCGCGGTCACCCACACCCTCGCCCGCCAGCTCGGCGGCGACGGCACCTGGGGACCGACGATCGGCCTCTCCATGCTGATCATGTCGATCACCGACGCGCCGCGGCTGCTGTTCGCGCTCTTCCTGGGCGGCGACAGCCCCCTGGTGCAGGTGCTGGGCTGGGCGACCTGGCTGGCGGCGGGCGCGCTGTTCACGTCCATGGTGAGCAAGTCGCACGACCTGCCGTGGCAGAAGGCGCTGGGGGCGTCGGCGATCCAGCTGATCGCGCTGCTGTCGCTGCTGAAGCTGGGAACCCTGTAAGCAAGGGGCCCGACCCGGGCCCCTTGCCTTTTGCCCCTTACGCTTACGCGTCGAGCACCTGCCCGTCACGCCGCACGACGGGCGGCTCGACACTCCAGGGGAAGTTGATCCACTGCTCGGTGCGCTTCCACACGTACTCGCACTTCACGAGCGACTGCGACTTCTCGTAGATCACGGCGCTGCGCACCTCGGCGACGGTCCCGAGGCAGAAGTCGCGGACCAGCTTCAGCGTCTTGCCGGTGTCCGCGACATCGTCCGCGATCAGCACCTTCTTGTCGGAGAAGTCGATCGCGTTGGGCACCGGCGCGAGCATCACCGGCATGTCGAGGGTGGTGCCCACCCCCGTGTAGAACTCCACGTTCACCAGGTGGATGTTCTTGCAGTCCAGCGCGTACGCCAGCCCGCCGGCGACGAAGACCCCGCCGCGGGCTATGGACAGCACGATGTCCGGCTCGTACCCGTCGTCCGCGATGGCCTGCGCCAGCTCGCGGACGGCCGTGCCGAAGCGCTCGTACGAAAGATTCTCCCGCCCCTCACTCGTCACCGGCGGTCACACCTTCGTCCGGTGGAAGTTCTGGAACGAACGCGAAGGCGTAGGCCCACGCTGCCCCTGGTAGCGGGAGCCGTACTTGACCGAGCCGTACGGATGCTCGGCGGGCGAGGTCAGCCGGAACATGCACAGCTGCCCGATCTTCATCCCCGGCCACAGCTTTATCGGCAGCGTCGCCACGTTCGACAGCTCGAGCGTCACATGACCCGAGAACCCCGGGTCGATGAACCCGGCCGTCGAGTGCGTCAGCAGCCCCAGCCGACCCAGGCTCGACTTCCCCTCGAGCCGCGAGGCGATGTCCACGGGCAGCGAGACCACCTCGTACGTCGAGGCGAGCACGAACTCCCCGGGATGCAGGATGAACGCCTCATCCCCCTCCGGCTCCACCAGCCGCGTCAGATCCGGCTGCTCCACCGCCGGATCGATATGCGGATAGCGATGGTTCTCGAAGACCCGGAAGAACCGGTCCAACCTGACGTCGATGCTCGACGGCTGCACCATCGCCGGGTCATACGGATCGATCCGCACCCGTCCGGCGTCGATCTCCGTCCGGATGTCCTTGTCTGAGAGAAGCACGGAACGAGGATACGCAAACCGCCCCCACCCCACGGCGCGGGCCCGGTCCCACCGCGCGTGACGGCCCGCCTCCCATGACGCGGGCCCGGCCCCACCGGGGACCGGGCCCGCGCCCACGATCTTCGTTCGACTACCGCAACTACCCGCTGCCCCTGCGGCCCCTACCGCTCCTCGCGCCCCACCGGCACCGCATGCCGGAGCCTGGCGCAACGCGGACACCGCAGCAGCCGCCCGGGCCCGATGCGGTCCACCGTGAGGTGCCGCATCGGGAACGAAGCGGTGCTGAACACATGCCCTTCGGCACAACGGACGACGGTGCGCTCCATTGAGTCCCTTCCCCATAAACGTGGACGACGCGGACGACAAAAGCCACATTAGGGGATCAACCGCACACCGCTCCACGCGGCACTCCGCCCCCCACGGTACGCCCCAACTCCCGCACCCCCACAGCACCTTCCGCCACTCCACCCACCTGACATCACCCCCGAAAAGCACGAAAACCCCACAGCGAATGCGCCGGGGGTCAGCCATGAGGTACAGTGAGCGACGATGCGGCACCGAGAGATCGGGGCCTACTCGCGGGTGTAGTTTAATGGTAGAACATGAGCTTCCCAAGCTCAGAGCGCGAGTTCGATTCTCGTCACCCGCTCCACACTTAAGGCCCAGGTCAGCGACCTGGGCCTTGCTTGTTGTCTAGACCTCTCGGAGGTCGCCGTGCCCTCCGCGTGCCCTAACTGACGTACGAAACACCGCCGAAGGGCACGACGCAGCCCCGCGCGAGGCGACGCGTTCATGTCAATCTCGCAGAGTGAGATGCATTTTCTGTGACCTGCGCCACTCTCTGCCGCATCGGCGTGCTGTTGCGCCCGCAAAGCGCCAGTCGTTCCGCGCTCTGCGGTCAGGCGACCCGATGACGTAGCCCCTTACCCGCCGAAACGCCTCAACGATCTCCCTGACAGGTCTAGCGTGACGGTCCATGACCGCTGCTGCACCGGCCGGAGCCGCCCTCCTGCCATCCCTCCATCGTCTGCAACTGCGCTTCAACTCCAGCGCCTCGCTGGTCGCGATGGACGCTGACGACGACCCCGCGACGCTGGAGTGGGGCTGCCGCGCCGTGCTGCCCCTGTGGGAGGCCGACGACGAAGAGGAGGCGGCCGCCAACCAACGGCTTCTGGCTCAGGACGTGTCGTTGTCTCGCACGGCTCACGACGACAGCACGGAGTTGACCGTCTTCTCCATGTCCGGCCTCACGTTGGACCTGTGGCGCATCGGCCGCATTTACGACTCGCTGGACGCACGCGACTCCGACTACGAGCATTTCGCCGGGCTCTTCGACTCGTCAGGGGACTTGGGTCTCCACCCGGACCTGGACGAGTGCTTGGTCACAGGCACACAGGTCGTCATCATCGACCGAGCCCGTATCGCGCCGGCATGGCGCGGTCTCGGCGGAGTCGGACGCCTGCTGATCGCTCGCATGCTCCGCTGGACATCCGTACACGCCACCCTCGTAGCAACCCACCCGTTCCCCATCGACATCCCCGTTGACGAACGCGATGACGAGGCCCGGGTGCTTCGGGAGAAGGCTGCAGTTCAGCGCACGTGGGAATCGTTGGGCTTCGAACCGTTTCGCGAGGATCTATGGGTCATGACGCCACACCTACGAGACCACGAAGACGCTGTGCAACGGCTGGAGGCCACCACGCAGCCCTAGGCAGGCACCAAGTCGCTCAGCACCTTGCTGAGCGCAGCATCGGCAACAGGCGCCGCCGCCGTGACCTGGCGCAGATCGTCGGCTTTCAGGTACCGGTAACTCTGGGGCGGATGGAATGTGCCGGCAGCCCGCAGGGCGGCGAGCGGGACTGGCTCGTCGAAGGTCACCGGCTCCTTCAACGTGATGCCCGACGCCTGCGTGGCTCCGCTCATGTACTGGTCGTACTCGCGGCGGCTGATGCCGGTCTGCGCCCGGGCGGCGGACCATACCTGCCGTGGGGTCCCGACCTGGACTGCGGCGATGTGCGCCATGCCCACCAGCGCCATGGTCGGCGCCGTGGCGTAGAGCAGGACTGGGGTGCCCGGCAGCGCCGCGACACGCTGGCGCCGGACCTCCACGGTCTTGCTGCCTGCCAGGATCGCCGTGGCGAAGCGGGGGTGGACCGACAGCAGCATCGCGCGTTCCAGATCGTTCACGTCCTTCGGTGCCCCTCTTGGTAGACCGCCTGGAACAGCTCGTTGCTGATCTTCGACAGCGACATCAGCGAATACGTTAGCCCCAGGCGCTTGGCCAGCGAGTCCAGACGCTTCAAGCTCACCGACCTCGGGAAAATCTCGGTGTCCGAGAACCTCAACGCCATCGCGTGGCCGGACGTGGCGACGGCCTGGACTTGTTCCAGACCATATACGCCCAAGTGTTCTAACCCCGAGAAGAGGGCTTCAGGTGTGTCGATCACCACCTCATCGAGCCGCGAGCTGCCGATCACCATCTGACCTTCCTGGCCGTTGGCACCCTTACTTACGTACCAGAGCAGGCGCCCAGGAGCACTCTCGCCTCGGCGGCCGGAGGACCGGTAATAGACATGCTCCCTGCTGATGCCGAGCACCTCACTGCGCGGCAGAAGCATGGCGGGGACGTTGAAGAGTTCGGTCGACCAGCGAGGTTCGATCGGTACGAGGAAGGACGGCATCTCCGAGTCGATCACCTTGGCCGGCCACCAGGCACGCTCGACGCTACTGGCCACCTCCGCCGGCAGGCCCGGCCCCAGCTCCACTTGCTTGCGACCGAGTTCCCGGGAGGAGCTGCTGGCAGCCGCTTGCACTTCCTCGGCGCTTCCGCATACGTCCACCACCAACGCGGCCAGCCCCGCCTCGTACGGAAAGAACCCGTCGTCACCCGCAGCAGCTTTCGCAGCCGGCGAGAGATGGGCATCCGTGATGTGCACCGTCTCCGCGCCGCAGTCGCGCCCGAGCCCCTTCAACTGGAAAAGCAACTGACGGGCGAGCGTCTCTTCCAGCCGGTGAGCTGCTGTTCGCAGCACCGGAACCTTCAGCGCGCGCCCGTCCATGCCCCACACGTACAAAGCGACCGGGTGTCCTTCCCCATCACGAAGCAGTTCCCGTCGCCAGACGACCGAGCCGTGGCCGAACGATCGCAGCCGCTCAGCGAACGCCGAACCGCTGTCACTGCCGGACTGGTCGAAGAACGCGACGAGCGAATCCTCCGCGTCGGGAGCCACCTCACCAGAACGGAAGTCCGTACCCATCAGGTCGGCAGGCCGGTACACCTGGGCCTGGCGTAGCTCGTCGACGTGCAGCGTCACGACCGCTGGTGAGACCACATGAACGCGTGCGATCTCCCAGGCCACATCGGCCAACTGAAGCAACGACGTGTCGCGGGTGGCGATGACCTGGAGGCCGGCGCAGGACGTCTCGGCTACGTACCGCAGGCGTCGCCTCAACGAACCATCGTCCGGCACACCTGGCTGGCTCTGCTGCGCCGCCTGCAGAAGCTCACCGCATCGCGCGGCCACGGCCTCAACTTCAGGAGTGAGCTCCCGCAGTCCGCTCAAAGCGGCCCGCTGATGCTTACGTTCGGCAGCGTCGTCAACGTCCCGCAAGTCGTGAAACATCTGCGGCGTGTAAGCGAGTTCGATGAGGTCCGACAGCCACGAGGCGTCCAAGGTCTGAGATTCCTCGGCACCATCAGGGGGCGTATGCCCACGGAGGTCCGCGAACACGCCGTGGTCCACGGCCACCACCAGAAGGGCGTCGCTCTCGGCATCGGTGAACAGATCTGGGTGCCCCAGACCCAGCCACCAGCCGTCTAAGGTCTCACCGTCACGTCCTCGGCCGAGGGTCTCTCCGCGGGGGACGAAGCCGAGGCTCCGCCACATTCCGCTCAGCTTGTAGTCCCGACGGCACTTCGCCTTGATCCCGACTCGCTGTGGGTTCCGATCCTTGATCGCCTGCACCAATAGGCTTGCGACGCCCTTGCGTCGATGCTCCTCGGCCACACACAAGTGCGCCAGCCGCACATGGGTACTTCGCTTCGGCAGACCGAACAGGGCGTACCCGATCACCGCACCGTCCTCAACGGCAACGAGCAGACCGCCGTCCGCCGCCATCTTCCGATACGCCGGCGGCGTCATCAGCCCCAGCGTCTTGGTGTACCGGTCCCCCAGCGCTACAGCCGCATCAACCAACTCGTCCTGCGAGTCCGACACGGACAGCACCTTGATCGCCATACGTCCCCCTCCCGGAAAGGCCGCCGATGACCAGCCTCAACTCGGGCAAGTACACAGGGAAAGATGAATCGGGCCAAGACCGCCACGGCGCGGAAGGGCGCCCGTGAGCGCCCTTCCACTACTGATCACGCATCTACGCATCCACTGAGCCTGTCGCCTTTGTGGCTACGCCCGCGTTCTCGCGGTGGGGCGCCTGGCCACTCACACGATGTCTTCGCGTAGCTCTGTCGCCCCTCGCTGAGGCGGGCTGGGGCGCGTCCGCTCGCCCCACCCTCTCATCAGGCTTCCCGCGCCTGCGGTGGTCGGGAGTGAGCCTTATCGCGCACAGCACGCACCCTTGCGTCGATGCCCTCCGCGACCTCCTGCTGCCGCTCCTCGTCGGAGTGCTGGTAGATCAGCGCGGCCTTCTCCGACGACTGCCCGGCCCGGACCATCGTGTCCTTGAGCGTTGCCCCGGACTGGGTGGAGAGGGTGTGGCCGGTATGGCGGAGGTCGTAGAAGCGGAAGTCCTCCGGCAGCCCGACCTTGGCACGGGCCCTGCGCCACTTGCGGCCGAAGGAGGAGCGCCGGAACGGGGCGCCCTTCTCACCAACGAACAGCAGGCCGTTGAGCTCCTTCTCGGCGAACCAGTCAAGGTGGCGCTTCACCTCGATGTAGAGGAAGCCCGGTAGGTAGATGGTGCGCACACCGGCGTCCGACTTCGTGTCGCCCTCGACCCGGCGGCCGGTGGTCAGCTCAGGTGCCGCTTCCCGCACCTGCGCGGCGAGAGGGTCGAGCGTGATGTCAGGCCGCCGGAGAGCTGCCTGCTCCTCTGGGCGCATGGGGCCGTAGGCGCCGAAGTACACCATCAGCCGCCACCGCGGTCCCACGGCGTCGGCGAGCGCATCGACCTGTTCGACCGTTGCGGTCGGGCGTTCCTTGGCCTTCTCGGTACCGGCGCCCTTGATCCGGCAGGGGTTGCGGCGGATCAGCTCGTCGTCGGCCGCAGTCTCCATGATGGCTTTGAGCAGCCGGTAGGACTTGGCGACCGTAGTCGCACCCGTCGCCGTGAGCCGCTCGGCCCGCCAGCTCCGGACACCGGGCGGCGTGATCTCGTCCAGGTCCATGTCCCCGAAGGCGGGCAGGATGTGCAGCCGCAGGAGCCTGCGGTACAGCTCATCGGTGGTGGCGGAGAGGCCGCGCTCCTCCACCCACGTCAGCGCGTACGCCTCGAAGTTCACGGCTCCGACTTCCGGATCGACCCAGAGATTGCGCTCGATGTCGGCCTGGGTCAGCGTGAGCCAGGTCTGCGCGTCGGTCTTGGTGGCGAAGGTCTCCGGTGCCTTCCGCCGGGCCCCGTCCGGCGCCCAGTACCGGGCCTGCCAGCGGCCCGAGGGCAGTTGGCGCACCGTGCCGAATTCGCGCCGTCGCTGCGGCTTGCGTCCCGCCATCAGGCCACCCTCCGGTAGCGCGAGCGCATGTCGCGGCGGGATGCCACGGTGTGAGCCTCGATGTATTCGGCCAGAACGCTCTCGGGGATGCGGACGGGCTTGCCCATCTTGACGTAGCGGATACGTCGCTCGGCGATGAGCCGCCGAACGAAGCGCACGCCCGTGCCGAGCCGCTCGGCCGTCTCTTCCACGGTGAGCAGGCGATCAGATGTGTTCACCTCCGTTCCGGTGCGCGCGGCCTGCTGGGAGGCATGGGGTATTGCATGTCGGCGCAAGGGGAGTGAGTCCTCTCGTGGCAGGCGTGGGTGCGGCAACACCGGCCTGCCGGTTCGGTCGATCGTGAGGGATGGCGGTTGCGAGGGGAGCCGAGGCTAGGACTGAGGAGCGGAGCCGTCCTGCTCGGCCTCGTGTTCGTGGGCCGGGGGCCCGTAGGTCTCCATCAGGTGGCTGGCGCTGGCCTGGGCGATGGCGTTCGACACCATGACTTCCGCTTCCTCGCGGATGTCGGGGTGCTCGGCGAGGTAGGCGTCCAGGGCATCACGTGCGCGCGCGTGCTCGGCGTTGGCACGCTGGCTCTCGCGGAAGGTGTCGGCCACGGCATCGATCAGTTCCATGGCGCGTGCCTTGGCAGCGAGTTGTGGGGGCCCGACGAAGTTGCGCAGTTCGAGACCGAAGACCTCCGCGAACCCGATGGCCTCGTCGAGGTTGATGCGGCGCTTGCGGTTCTCGATGCGCCAGACCGCGGACGGGTTCATCTCGAAGCCGGCCTCGTTGAGGCGATCGGATAGGGCGTTGGTGCTCCAGCCGCGCGCTTCGCGTTCGAGCCTGATCCGTACAGCGACGTTCTCCTCCCCGCTGAGCAGGACCGCTTGCGCGGCGTCGTCGCCCACGATGACCCCCTCCTTCCACTGGTAGAAGTGCCCTGCCATTTGCAGAACACCTCAATCTTAACATGGCTTCTGCGAGACGCAAGACACTTCTGCAATCTGCAATTCGTGTGGCATAGTGGTAGCACCGCCCCGCACCAGACCGTAGGAGACCGCCAGACCCCTGCACCGCACACGCGAAAGCCCCCAGCGATGCCACGCCGGGGGCCAAAGCGCGAACCTCTCAACCGCCATCCCTAGCGATCAACCTGCGAGGCCGGGATTGCCGTCCCATGTGGCCCGCAAGCAGAGGAGCTCCACGCAAGTATGGCAAACGCCTATCCCGCCACGCCATCCCCCGAGGCGGCAGGCCACATGCCGCCACACGACGAAACGGCGCAGCCTCCGCATGACACGGACGCCGAGCAGGCCGTTCTCGGCGCCTGCATGCACGGCGACACCGTGATCGACGAGATACGGCAGATGCTGGACGACGGCGACTTCTACCGCCCCGCCCACGAGACGATCTGGCGAGCCATCCTCACCCAGCGCGGCGAGGACAAGCCGACCGACCCCATCGCCGTGAGCGACCTCCTCCGCCGCCAGGGCGACATCAACAAGGTCGGCGGAGTGGCGTACGTGCACCAGCTCTACGGCGCCCCGCCCTCGGTCGGCAGCGCCGCCTACTACGCGGAGATCATCCGGTCCAAGGCTAGCCTGCGTCGTCTTCGCGAGCAGGGCATACGCACGGTGCAGCGTTCCCTGGAACCAGGAGCCGACCCCGACGAGATCCGCTCCGGCGTCGAGACGGAGTTTCGCGCCGAACGCGAGCGGGCCCTGGCCTCCGGCTGCGGACGTCTCTCGCGCTACCTCATCGACGGATGGCGGTTCGTCAGCGAAACCGGGGCGGACAGGGAACCGCTGTGGGGCACGCGCGAGAAGAGCGCTTGGGCCTCCGGCGAAAGCCTGATGATCGTCGGATCACCAGGCGTCGGCAAGACGACCCTTGCCCACCAGGTGATCCTCGCGCGCCTGGGCCTGGAGGACACCGTCCTGGACATGCCGGTCGCTCCCAGCAAACGGGTGCTCTACCTGGCCATGGATCGCCCCATGCAGATCGCCAAAGCCATGGCCCGCCGCGTCAGCGTGGCCGACGCGGCGGTCCTGCGTGAACGGCTCGCTGTGTGGCAGGGCCCTCTGCCCGCGACCCTCGACAAGGAGCCCGACCTCCTCGCCGACCTCGCCGCCGCCCACCAGGCCGACACCATCGTGATCGACAGCCTGAAGGACGCGGTCAGCACCCTCGTCGACGACGCCCTCGCCGTCGCCTTCCACAACGCCCGCATGCGCGCCATCCGCAATGGCGTCGAGATCATGGAGCTGCACCACCAGCGCAAAGCCCAGGACGGTACTCCGCGCGACGCCCGCCCCGCTCTGGACCGCGTCTACGGCTCCACCTGGATCACCTCCGGCGCGGGCAGCGTCCTGTTCATCACCGGCGAGGCCGGTGACCCCGCCGTCACCCTCCACCACCTCAAGACGCCCACCGGTGAGATCGGTCCGCTGCACCTGATCCACGATCACGCACGCGGCACCACCACCCTGGACCCCGCGCTGGACCCGATCACCATCCTGCGCGCCGCCCCAGGCGGTCTCAGCGTCCGTGACCTGGCCGCTGCCCAGACCGGCGAGAACAACCCCGGCCGGGCCGCCGTCGAGAAGGCACGGCGGGCCCTGGACAGCATGGTCAGGGCCGGACTCGCCACCAAGGCCGAGGGCATCGCAGGCGGCACGGGAGGCGGGCAGCAGGCCCGCTACCACGCCTCCGCGCGCCACATCGCCGCCGTCTCCTGACCGCGCGACCAATCGAGGCGACCGTTCACGGAAGCGTTCACGCACCCTTCCGTGGGCACAGCCGCGAAAAACGCTCACACCGGTCACGCTCGTGGCAAAACCGCAGGTCAAACGATCACGGCACCGTACACGCCGTACACGCGCTGAGCGTTCACGCGCGAGCCCCCCCTTTAGAAGGGGGCTCGCGTGTACGCCCCCGCCGTGAACGACCGTGCCCCCTCCAGAAACACCCTTGAACCACCTCACGGAGCACACGTCTGGTGACCACCCACACCACCACCGCCCCCATCGGCCTCCAGCCCACCGCCGAACGCCTGAGCGGCTGGGACCGCGCCGCGATCACCACCCTCGGCGCAGCCGGCTGCGCTCTCTCCTACGACGCCCTGCAGCAGGTGGCCACCGCCATCCACATCCGCGGACTCCTGACCTACCTCTTCCCGTTCGTGATCGATGGGTTCATCGCCTACGGCGTCCGGGCCCTGCTCGTCCTGCGCGCCGCGCCCTTCTCCGCCCGCCTCTACATATGGACGCTCTTCGGCACCGCAACCACCGCCAGCGTCTGGGCCAACGCCCTGCACGCCATACGCCTCAACCAGCAAGCCCCACCCGGCGGACTCCACCTCGGCGATACCACCGTCGGCGTCCTGTCCACACTCGCCCCGCTCGCACTCGCCGGAGCCGTCCACCTCCACATCCTCATCGCCCGCCACATCTCCCAGAAGCAACCGAACAACCACCGGCAGCCGAACCGACCACCGCAATCGCCGCCCACACCGGACGACTCCCCCGCTCCCAGCGAGGACGACGAACAGGGCAAGCACCAGTACGAGGAGCCCGGGGAGCAGGGCGGGACCGGCCGCCCGCGCCGCGTCGGCCGACCGACCACCGCCGACCTGAACGAACTGGTCGACCTCGCACGGCCACTGTTCACAGCGGACGAAAAGCCCACCCGCGAAACCGTCCGCCGGACCATCCGCGCCGCCGGTCACCGCATCAGCCAGAACCGGCTGACCCAGGTCATGAACGCCCTACGCAGCCCCAGCACACCCGATCGACCGGTACCGCCTGCGCCGACTGACCGGAAGTCTTCGCAGGTCAATGGCGTCACCGCAGAAGAGCAGGAGACCGAGGCAGGTTCAGGGGTCAGTCCCTGAAGCCACCAGCGCATCCCGGAAACCTGAGACCCGACCGAACCACTGACCGCCCGACGGACAGGACGCGGATCGACTCCGGGCATCGTCCACGAACCACGGACACCAGCCCAACTTCTCGGCTCATCGGCCAGCCCCACATCCGAAATCCTCACGGAGCACCGCCGCATGCATGACCAGCACCACGAACCCACCGTCGATCAGGAGGAGATGTCCACGACCGCAACCACCAGCGCAGCAAGGTATGGCGTTGGACCGTCCAAGGGCCGGTCCAACGCGGATACCTCCGCCCCGGGGGTGGCGAAGGACCTCGGGCACCAGGGGGTGCCCGAGGAGAAACAGCCCGCTGACGTGTCCGGGCAGTCGCCCGTCGCCCGCGCTGACGACGCTCTGCATCGTGTCGCCCGCCGTCGTGCCCGCGAAGACGTCCAGCGCAAGGAGCGTGTCGATGTCCGCTACAGCGTCGACGAGAAGGACGCGATCATGGCCAGGGCCCGGGAGATGGAGATCGCCGGTGCCCATCTCGTCGGCGCCGTGGTCATGGCCTACCTCGAAGGCGACTTTCACCTCCCCGGCCAGCGCACCCAGTTCGACGACGTGATCGACGAGCTCGCCTCCCTGCGCGCTCAGATCGCCGCGATCGGCAACAACGTCAATCAGATCGCGTTCCGCCTCAACTCCGGAGGCGATCCACACCCTGTGGACATCACCGTCCTGACCCGGGCAGAGAGCACTCTGAACACCGTCCGCGTGACGATCCAGGACATCGCGGCGGTCATGAATCACGCCGTCTCCGCGAAGGCGGCCTGATGATCGCGAAGATCAGCAGCGGCAAGGACACCGCCGGCCTGATCAGGTACCTCTACGGCCCCGGCCGGGCCAACGAGCACAACGACCCGCACCTGGTTGCCTCCTGGGACGGCTTCGCCCCCGACCCCGGCCGCAGCAACGACTTCCACGCCACCAGGAAACTCCTCGTGGCGGACCTCGACCTACGCGTCCATCATGCCAAGCGCCTCGGCCGAGCGACGACGCAGCACGTGTGGCACTGCTCCATCCGCGCCTCCCCCGAGGACCGGCCCCTCAGTGACGACGAATGGGCGACGATCGCCTGCCGCATCGTGGCCGCCACCGGCATCGCCCCCGAAGGCGACCCGGACGGCTGTCGCTGGGTGGCCGTCCGCCACGCGGAGGACCACATCCACATCGCCGCCACCAAGGTCCGCGGCGACCTGCGCACCGCCCGCCACTGGAACGACTACCTCACCGCCGACAAAGAACTGGCCGCCATCGAAAAGGACTACGGCCTCCAGCAGGTCATACGAGGCGACCGCACCGCCGCCAAACGCCCCACCCGGGCCGAGCAGGAGAAAGCCCACCGCACCGGCCACCAACAGACCGCCCGCGAGCGCCTGCGCTCCACCGTCCGCACCGCGGTCTCCGTCGCCACCAGCCCCGAAGAATTCCTGGACATCCTCGCCCGCACCGACACCGTGCACCTGGACATCCAGTACTTCCCGTCCGGCGACATACGCGGCTACAAGGTCGCTCTCGAAGGCGACACCAACGCCGCAGGCGACCCGATCTGGCACTCCGGCTCCAAACTCGCCCCCGACCTGTCCTTCCCCAAGATCCGCGAACGCCTCACCGACCTCGACACCCCACCAACCACCCCACCGGAAAACCGCCACCGTCCCAACCTCTGGCACCAAGCCACCGCAGCCGCCGAACGCATCCCCCACCGCCTCTCACAAGCCGACGACGCCGCCGCCCAGGCCCACATCGCCGCCTTCGGCGAAGCCCTCGACGCCCTGCCACTCCTCGCCCCGAAGGACCTCCGACCCCAGCTCCGGCAGGCCGCCATCACCTTCGAACGCGCCACCCGCTCACGCATCAGCGCCCAACAGGACCAGGCCCGCGCCCTGCGCAGCGCCATCCGCGCCCTGCGCTCGACTCCCGTCACCGGGGACGGGTCCGGCCTCGCGATGTTCCTCGACGTCGCCCTCCTGGTCGTCACCGCCGCCGCCCACTGGCACCAGCTCCGCCAACACAACCAGCAGGTCACCGCCGCCCACCAGGCCCTGACTCATCTCCAGACTGCCTACCAACAAGCCGCACGCGCACCGCTGGCCGCCCTCGCACGGCGCCGCCACTCGGCGCCCACCGTCGAACGGCACGCCCGGCAGATCCGAGTCGCCGTGCCCGACTACGCGGAGCAGGTCCTCGACGACCCTGCCTGGGCCGCACTCGTCACGGTCCTCACCGACGCCGAGACAGCCGGACATGAACCGGAGCGTCTTCTGCAACACGTCGCACGCCAGCGCACCCTGGACGACGCCCATTCGGCCGCACAAGTCCTCACCTGGCGTATCCTCCGCCTCTCCCAAAGGCAGGCCCCCAGCGCCCAAGCGCGAGCCGCCCAGGCACGCACCCGCATGCGGACCGTTCACCCCACCGACCCGAAGCAGATCGTTCATCAGCGTCCTGACCCGGTGGAAGCGCGGATCCGACGTCGCTGAGTCTGGCCGAACGAATAGCCCCGGGCTCAGCCAGCCGACCACGCGGTGATGACAACCGGACTGTGCAGGCAGGTCGCAACGCGGGCAGGATCAGCGCCATGAAGATTCTGGTGATCGGCGGAACGTGGTTCCTGGGGAAGCAGATCGCGGAGGACGCGCTGGCGCGCGGGTGGGAGGTGACCACGTTCAACCGCGGTCGGTCCGGCACAGACGTGGCGGGTGTACGGCCCGTGCACGGGGACAGGACCGTCGAGGAAGATCTGTGGCGCCTGGCCGGACAAGGCCCCTGGGACGTCGTCATCGATACGTCCAGCTCGGACCTGGCCCCGCGTGATGTCCTGGTGTCGGCAATTGCGTTGAAGGATGCCGTCGGACGGTGGGTCCACCTATCGACCGTGTCTGTCTACCAGGGCTGGCCGCACCTGACGTTGACGGAAGACTCTCCGCTACTGGAGTGCCCGGCGGACGCGGACGAGACGTACGGGTATACCGGTGAGGACGGCAGCCCGACCATCTACGGCTTCCAGAAGGTCGGCGGCGAGAGGGCAGTGGCCCAGACCCTCGGCGAGGATCGGGTGGTGCTCCTTCGCCCGGGTGTCATTCTTGGCCCGGGGGAGTATGTGGGCCGACTGCCGTGGTGGCTGAACCGGGCCCGGCAGGGCGGGCCTCTCCTCGCGCCCGCCCCCGCCGATCGCCGCATCCAGCCCGTTGACGTGCGCGACGTGGCGACCTTCGCGCTCGATCAAGCGCAAGGTGAGAGTCATGGCGGGTTCAACATCGCGCACCCCGACGGGCTGGCGATGCAGGAGTTCCTCGCCGAGTGTCTGGCGGTCACCGGCGGAGCGGGCAAGCCAGTGTGGGCCTCGCCGGAGGCACTGACCGCCCAGGGAGTGCGGCAGTGGACGGAGCTGCCGCTCTGGCGCACGCATGCCGGGGTTTGGGCGGTCGACGCCGGTCGTGCCGTTGCTGCGGGGCTGCGGTGCCGCCCGCTCAGAGAGACGATCCGGGACACCTGGGAGTGGATGGCCGCTGACGGCCGCCCAGTGGACCATCCTCGGTGGGCCGAGCACGGCATCGACCGCGACAAGGAGGCCAAGGTCCTGGCCTCCTTGTCATCAGGCTTGTGATCAGGGCTCCAGCGCTATGGGCCCGTACGGACCGTCGAGCGACCGCGCCGATGACGCCAGGACGAAGCCCTCGATGCGCTCGGCCAGGTCACCGGCCACGGCCGCGCCTTGGTAGCGCGGCAAGGTCAGCGCGCTCCGCAGTTGGCTGACCCGGCGCAGCAGACCAGTGGCCCGCTGGTCCACCGGAACGTCCCACACCTTTGCGAGCGCTTCGGCGGCCCCTTCGAGATCGTTGTGCAGCAGCCGGGCCATGGCCAGATCAGCCGCGGCACCTCCCATAACTCGCGCGGAGCGAGCGCTCGCCGGCTTGCTGTTGAGAAGTTCCAGGGCGCGCAGCGCGCTGACCTCCGCCTGCTCGCCGTTGCCGACGAGAAGTGCCGTGCTGCTGTTCGACATCGCGAGCCGCTCGTCGCTGAATCCAAACTCGCCTCCGACGACTTCGTGCAGGTCGTCCGTCCGGCCCGACCTGGCGCTCTCGGACAGCTCAAGAGCGCGTTGCGCGGACGCTGTGTCGCCAAGGTGCCCGTACGCCCGGGCCTCGATCGCCCGGAGCCTGCGAACGGCAGTGTCACCCAGTCCGGCGCACATCAAGCCCCGCTGCACTAGACGAACCGATTCGCTGGGCGTCGCGCTGAAGTACGAGATGTACGCGAGGGCACCCGCGGCGAACGCCTGCAGGGGGCCGAAGCGGGCACTCTCCCCGTAGAGCGCGGCCGTACGCGCGAGCCGCTTCGCACCCGCCAGTGATCCCATGTCGAAGGCAGCGGTGGCCAGGAGAGCGGATGCCTGCCCGGCCAGAACCAAGAGGTCTTGCTGCTGGCCTGGAATCCGGGTGCGGTCGCGTTGAGTCTCCGCTTCCTCCCTCAGCCGGCGGGCCTCGGTCCACACCTCGGCGGAGGACTTGCGGTTGTAGGCCCCGGCCAGAGCGACGATGTCGTCGCGCAGCTGGTCGATCGTGGTGTCAGAGATGGACGACGCCGCGGCGGCGTTGGCATCTTCCTGGGCATCTCGTGCGGTCATAGCGATCTCGGCTTCCAGGTCGAACGTGGGCAAGGCGGGATCGTTGGCACTGGGCGGAGGCCCGAACAGCGTCTCGGCCGGTACTTGGAACATGGCTTCCAGCACGCGGCAGGTGTCAGCGCCCGGCAGACCGCGGAGCTTGCCGCCAGTCCAGCGACGGAACGCAGATTCACCCACCGTCGGATTCCCAGGACCCAAGCCCAGAACTTCATCGGCCGCAGCGGCGAACGCTCGGGCGAAGTCGACGTAACGCCACTTTCGCTGGTCTACCAGCGCTTTCAGCATCGTGGCCGGTTGTGGCACGGCTCCTCCCACCTTCGCCGCTTGATCCCTCACCGAGGGAATACCGCGCACGCATGGCATGCAACACCGTACGGAGGCATGCCACTTGGAATCCACCTTCGAGCCACTTTCATCGCTCGAACGAGCGTCACAGGCCACCTCGCCGGACATGGCGGAGCCATCCTGGTCCGCTCCACTCTGATCCAACCCAGCGGCAAGGCGCGGCGATGCGCAACGAACCCGACGGGAGGATCGGCCATGGCAGACATGCGTGCCCTCAGCCCCCGCCTTGGAAAAGGCGGGGTCAGGCAGGAGTTGCCCCACGCCGCCCTCTGCTACGGCCTCCCGCTCAGGGCCGCTCCAGCGAGTCGGCAGACAGCAGTCCTTCGGACCAGGCGGCGAATCAAGATGACAGCGACTACGACGGGCCCGTCCACCTCCTCATCGCTCGCCCTCACCCGCGAGCAGGACGTCATGACCACGAGCTTCACCATCAGCGGGCGCGGCGAGCACGACGTCGTCCCCGAAAAGGACGCACGACGCGTCGGCCAGATGCGCCGCCTGGCCAAGGCACGCCTTGCGTACTGCGGTCTTCCCGAGCTGGCCGATGACGTGGAACTACTCGTCTCCGAACTCGTCACCAACGCCATCAAGCACAGCCGCGGCACCGAAATCACCATGACGCTCCGGCTCGGCAGTGGCGTACTGCGACTCGGTGTCAGCGACAGGAACGGCCGTTTCCCACAGATCCAGCAACCGAATGACGACGCCGAGGGAGGCCGCGGCCTCCAACTCGTTCAGTGCATCACCCAGCAGCACGGAGGCACCTGGGGCTTCAGCCCCGACGGCGCCAGCACCTGGTGCAAGATCCCCACCACTCCGGCCGGGAGCTGCTGACGACCCCAGGGCTGACTACTTGCAGGCATCAGCGTTCCCCTGCGCGACCTGCGCGGCCAAAAAGCCTCAACCCCCCACCCCGCACGAACACCTCGGAGAGGAAGAGCACGATGTGTCGGCACGATCCCCCTTGTCCCGCTGCAAAGGCGTCCGACCGCGAGGCGGCCAGGACCGTTATGCGGGACGACGTGCAGGGGTGGGCTCTGTTGTGTAACGGCGTGCTGCTCTTCGAAGACACCGGTGAGCTGCTGCCGGACGGACAGACTGTGCGCCCTCACCGCCCGACGCCTCCTGCGGACAGCGCGGCTGCCGCATGAAGAACGACCAGCTCCCCCCTACTACCCGCTCCCATCCGGGGGAAGTCCGGTGATGGCAGCCGACCGGGACTGGACCGTCTCCGCCATCTCGACACCGATGGCGAGCACACCCGGTTTCTGGTGCGAGTGGCGCGGGGCCGACGGAGAACGCCTCGCCACATGCGCATCCGCCGTGCCGACCTCGGCGATCAACTGGGCCCGCACACAAATGCGGGTCATCGCCTCCGCCCTCGGAGAACCTCTGCTCGCGGACCTCTGGGACTGGCTGTCCGATGGGTGGCGCGACGCCGCCGCAGCACTCGAACGTGGCGAGGACTTCACACTCCCCCTCGTCGCCGGCCCCCACGCCTTCGTCTGGCACGCACGCCCCGTGCACTTCCTCCCCATGGCTGCTCTGGAGGGAGGTGAACCGGCGTGCTCCGCTACCGGGTAGAGATCGCCGGGGAAGGGCCGGTGGACGGCCAAGTCGTGCGTGTCGTTCTGGGTCATCACGACGCCCGAAACCCCCGACTCGCCCTGCGATGCCTCCGTAGACACGCGCTTCACATCGCGGAGGGGCTGGACCCCAGCCCCGAGGCGCCCTGGCTCGGCAGCGTCCGCATGCAACGGGTGAGCGACGACCTGCCTGATGTGCCGGCCTTCTTCCGTACCTGGTGCGACGACGAGGGGCAGCAAGAAACCGCCATGGCCCAGCTCGCGGCAGGTAGGCCCTTCCGGCTATCTGCTGCCGATCACACCGGTCACTACTCCCTGACCGTCTGGCCCGTACACCTCCCACCCCCGCACGAGAACACGCTCGGTGCCACGGCAACGAACCCCATATACCCCCGCTCCGGCCACCGACGCCGCAGGAAGCCTCGCCATGCGGCGAGGAAGGCACGTTGGTGGCCGGGGCGGGTCTCGGGTCCCGTCTCCGCTGTCTGAACTGGAGGCTCCCCCGACCTCGCAAGGGCAGGTCAACAGCACGAGGCGGGACCCGCACCAAACCACCACGAGGGAGAGACGCGTTGGCAGCACCCCTGGATGACGGCGACGAGGTGTCCGACCTGATCGCGCGCCATCGTCACCCCAGCCAGCGCCAGCGACGACCCGCCCGATGACCAGTGCGTCCGCGCACCCAACGAAATGAGGGACAGATGAGCGTTACCGCGCCACCGGCACGAAGTCGCAGCACCACAAGTCCACTTCGAAGCCGTCCGGCCATCCGCCGTTTCCTGGAAGGTCCGGCACTCACCCCCGCGGACCTTTCCATGGTGCTGCTCGTCACCGAGAAGCAGGCCGACCGGCCCATGCCGACCCTCACGGTTCCGGAAATCCCCGCAGCGATGCGCGAGGCCCGATTACACGGCATCCGATCGGTCAAGATCTTCGCCGAGTCCGCCCGACGGGACGCCACAGGCGAGATCTCGCTCGTACCCGACGCACTCATGGCCCGGGCCGTCCGCGCCGCGAAGGACACGGAACCGGACCTCGCGGTCATGACGGAGACGTGCCTGTGCTCGTACACCGACTCCGGGCTCTGCTACGTCACCGACGTACAGGGCCGCCCGGACATCCCCGCCACGATCGATGTCACCGCCCGGCAGGCCGTCGCACACGCGGTTGCGGGGGCCGACATCGTGGGCCCGGCCTCCATGGTGCTCGGCACCACGCAAGGCGCCCGCACCGCGCTGAACGACCAGGGCTACGGCAGCGTCTCCGTCATGCCCCACGTGATCTTCTGGAGCAGCCTCTACGACGGCTTTCGCCGCACCATGGGCGCCACACCCAAGGCAGGCGTCGACCGCGAGTTCCAGATCAACCCCGGCAAGCCCGAGCAGTTCATCGACGCCGCACTCCAGCTCGTCCAAGACGGTGCCGACATGCTCCTGCTGGAGCCCGCCATGTTCACCGCCGACGTGCTCACCCACCTCAAGCAGCACACCCGAGCGCCGCTCTTCCCGTTCTCGGTCTCCGGCGAGTACACCGCGCTCACGTCCCTCGACGCCAAGACCGGCCGACGAGACGTCCGCAGGCTCATCGAACTCTTCACGATGTTGAAGCGCGCCGGAGCCGACGCCAGCGTCACGTACGCGGCCCTGGACATCGCCCGGCAGCTCAGCGGCTAAACCGCAGCCTCGGCCCGTATCTCGCCAAGAATAGAACGCGCGCCCTGGCCGATCAGCTCTCCGGCCAGGGCCTCTCCAAGCTTCTCCGGCTCACCGAGCGGCCCGGAAAGCGAGCCGGAAACCTGACGGGTCCCGTCAAGCGACGTCACCTGCGCATAAAGCGAAAGCGATCCATCCGCACGGACCTCCGCATACGCCCCCACGGGCACGCTGCATCCGCCATGCAACTCAGCAAGCAATGCACGCTCGGCCCGCACCTGAGCGTCAACCGCGGGATCCCCCGACGTGGACAGGATCTCCTGAATCGCCGAGCTTTCCTCACGCACCTGAATACCAAGCGCCCCTTGACCCGGCGACGGCGGAAAGAGATCGACGGGCAGAATCTCACCGATAGCGTCGTCCAGCCCGAGACGTCGAAGCCCCGCGACCGCCAAAACCACGGCGTCAAGCCCCATGGTCTCGATCTTCTTCAGCCGCGGCGGGACATTACCCCGAATCGGCACGACCTCAATGTCAGGCCGCACCGCAAGCAGCTGGGCAATACGCCGCGGAGCACCCGTACCCACACT
The DNA here is from genome assembly GCF_003721215.1 of Streptomyces botrytidirepellens. Taxonomy (NCBI): domain Bacteria; kingdom Bacillati; phylum Actinomycetota; class Actinomycetes; order Kitasatosporales; family Streptomycetaceae; genus Streptomyces; species Streptomyces botrytidirepellens. Next base: position 18,810 of record NZ_RIBZ01000329.1, on the reverse strand, counting down.
CGCACCCTTGGGCAGCCCGGCCAGCGTGGATCCGCACAGGGCGTCCCGCGCATCCTCCCGGCCCGGCGGAGGCACCAGAACAAGGCCCGGCGGATTCGCCGTAGGCAAATCCTTCAGGGAATGGATGACCACATCCACATCCCCACGAGCCAACGCGGCTTCCTGCTCGCTGCTGAACGCGCTGCCACCGCTTACAGCCGAGATGTCCGACAGCAGCGACTTCCGGTCCTTGTCGCCCCCTTCGAGAATCACTCGGTGAGTAAAGGCGATACCAGGGAATCGTTGGCGCAGGGGAGCGAGGTATTCCCGCACCTGAGCCTTGGCCAGATTACTTGCACGCGAGCCTACGAAGTACGTATCCACAGCGATCAACTCCCGACAGGCGATAGATCGTCAGACATCGTACTCCCTGCAAGCATGCCCTTATGCCGACCAATCGTCGGCATAATCTACGGCACCTTCCTTTTCGACTATCCATCCCGCCACAGGAGGTCTTCCGCCCAGGAGCGGCGCACACACTGACGTTGAAGACAGGCAAAACCGGCCAACACCGGCTTCCATCGAGATCCACCCGCGCCCTCCACGGCGGTAAGCGGAGGTTAACGTGGCTTGATCACGGCAACCTTCAAGGCGATAGGGCCATGGCATGCGACATCCGGCCAACGGCTGCCGAATTAGATCCACCACCTACTGGGACAACGAGTCCGGCACCCTGCCCGGGCAGAGGTGAACCACCCGGACCGCTTCAGCGATCGATATACTCAGTTTTGACATGATCACCATCGAAGGTCTGNGATCGATATACTCAGTTTTGACATGATCACCATCGAAGGTCTGCATTACAGCCTTCACACGAATATTCGCGATATGCAAACTTGAAATCCTTCCCACCACATCGCCGCGCACATAAGCGCGATCGCTGAACTGGGTCCCAACCACGTGAAGTTCCAGCGTCATCTTTGCCGGAACCTCGACCGTCCGAGAAATATTCTCCTCACGCAAGAGGCTTGACTCACCACGCCCCGTTGAGTCAACAGACAGATCAAAAGCGCGACGAGAAGGGAAAACTCCACGCAGCCTAACTGGACTCACACAATCATGCTCGATACCCCAGCTTAAATAATCCACCCATGAAATGGAAAAGTTGGTGACACTTCGCGGAAGAATTTCCAGCGAATTCCCTACGTTCTCCACTCGCTGAATATGCAGATCAACTTCTTCTGATTCTGTCTCAGCATACTCATACACCAATTGCATGTTCATCATTCTCTACGAACACCAGCCATCTCCCAACAGGATGAATCCATACCAGGTCACGACTGTGCCCTCTGATGACCCAGCGCCATCAGAGGGCACAGCGTCGACATGGGTGAGCCGGAACTACGGGCAAGACTTCTTGGCGCCCACAGCGAAAACTCCCGGCTGGGCGATTGTGGGGATACCCACCCTAATCTTCCCCGGACCTATACAGTACTCGGTCCCAGTCTTATCGATGTTCGAGTGGATCCACACGCGACGGTCGCATCCGCTATTGTCGACCATATTGATGGGCCATGACGGATAGTACCAGTCATACTCCGAACACGGGAAAGACCCTATCGGATAGTACTAGCTACCGACTTTCTCGTAGGTATCCGTGTAGTCAGGTGTAGCCACTCTCGCTTGGGCGGGAGAGGAGATTGCCGCGAGCGCAACGGCGACAAGCCCTATTCTGGCCAGCTTACCCAGAAATGCCATTCGCATACCTCCACAAGGCATAGGGGTGCCCGTTCTCGGATATTGCGATTGACGCAAGAATGACCCTAAAGCGAGGAGGGCGACGCCGCAATGCACCAAACAAAACAAGAAGCAGCCATTCCGTTTAAGAATGTCCGACAAAACCTGTCGACACCACGTCGCCCACGGCATCGCATACTTGCCACCCTGGCCGAATAGCTTCGACGTGACCTGGAATCCAGGCCGGCCAGCAGCCAGCCCATTTGACCAAACCGCAACAAACTGCACCTTCGCGTCTATCCACACTATGACGCGATCATGCATCCTCCTACCCCTGGCCGGGCACGCCAGGAGCAGAATTGCCAATTACTGTTGATCATGCCCCACGTCGCTGACTACACCTTGGACCCCTCACACAGGGTTGCACCTGCAAGGTAGATCCAATATGCAACAACGCAAGACACCGAGCAGGTAAGAGCAGGATCGCGGTCCTCGCACTTCGGCGCTGCCGTGCCTCATCCGTGCCCTTCCGGACGGTAAACAGCGGTCAATGACAGGGCGGCCACGCCGACCCACCACCTCGCTCTAGGTGGGTTTTACCTGATCAGCAGCCTGCAGCCACCACAAGCCTCAGTGATTCCCAAGCTCAGAGCGCGGGTTCGATTCTCGTTACCCGCTCCAAAGCAAAGGTCCAGGTCACAGACCCGGGCCTTGTTTGGTTTTCGCAGCGATATCCGTTCGCAACCGGACCCCGACCAAACGCATACTGGAGTATGCTCGACTCATGTCCGCCACAACACGCATCACCGTCACCCTGCCCGCCGAGCAGGTCGCCGAGTTGAGGAAGCTCACAGACAACGTGTCCGGCTATGTGGCCGAAGCGGTGGCCCGCCAGATCAGGCACCAGCTCCTCGGCGACGATCTGCGGCGCCATCAGGAGGAGCAGGGCACCTTCACAGACGAAGAGCTGGCCGAAGCCCGCGCCAAGATCTTCGGCACCGGCGACCGTGCCGGCCGTACGGACGCCGCGTGAGCACACACCTCGAGACCGTCGTCCTGGACTCCCAGGGATTGTCCGCCTGGGTTGCCCAGGACCGCAAAGTTCTCGCGATGTTTCAGGTGTTCCACGGGATGGGTGCTGATCTCGTCGTCAGCGCCAACACCATCGTCGAAGTCAGCCATTCGCGGGTGAACCTCCCACGCCTGAACTGGGCCCTCTCACGGGTCAAGGTCGAACCCGTCACCGAACAGGCGGCCAAGGCTGCCGCTGAACTACTCAAGTCAGCGGGACTGCACGGGCACAAATACGCGATCGACGCCACCGTCGCTGAGGCAGCACTACGCCAGCCGCCACCGGTCGCGGTACTCACCTCCGACACCGACGACATGGCCAAGCTCTGCGATGACCGCGTGCGACTGATCGTCCTATGAGGTGCGGGGTTCTTAGGACAGACAGATGCGCGGTGGACAACGCACCAGATGCGCACCAGATAGAGCGGTAAACAGCGGTATCAACGACGGGTGCTGCGGCGGGCACGCCAGCTCGCCCTCAGCACTCATTTACGCTGGTCACCGGCATGATCCGTGCCAACCGCCCCGTGATTCCCAAGCTCAGAGCGCGAGTTCGATTCTCGTCACCCGCTCCACCACAAAGCCCCAGGCCAGCGGCCCGGGGCTCTCACCGTGGATCTTGGCCGCCTTGCGGTCGGCTGCGACGCGGGCATCGATCCCGGCTGTCACCTGGGCTCCGGCCGTGGACCAGCGGGAGGAAGACCTCGTCGACGATCTCGGTGAGGGTGGCGTCCGGCACGGCCGGGGCGCCCCGCGTCATGTACTCGTTGCGCAGCAGTGCCGTGGGGGCGGACGCGACCCGGGGATGCAGTGCCTCGGGTGCGGCTTCGCCGCGAGCCACCGCGCGGCCGAGCACCGTCAGCCATGCCGCCTGGTGTGTATCGCCGCCGGCTGACGGGTCGCGCAACTCGGCGACCAGTTCCCGCGTGCCGCCGGCCGCCGCCATGAGGCCGCGCAGGATCTCTCCGTACGGCGAAGACCAGGTGCTGTTCGCACGCCGCAGGAGTTCCAGCGCGTCCTCCCGCAGCGAGCCGGTGTCCGGCACCGTGGCCTCGGCGGCGGCCAGTCGGCGGTACGCGGCGACGCCGAGTGCGACGCGGTTCGGCCAGCGGCGGTAGATCGCGTTCTTGTTCGTACCCGCCCGCCGGGCCACCGCGTCCATGGTCAGACCCGGGACGCCGGACTCCCGCAGTATGTCCGCCGCCGCCCGCAGAATCGCCTCCTCCAACTCGGCGCCACGCCGCCGCGGCGCCCCGGCCTCGCGCCCCGTGTCCGTGGACTCCGGCACTGCTCGTCCCCTCTCGTCACACACCTTGGCTTCTACGGTACGGAACGTACTCGTACCACGCTCTGTCGAGCCGCACTCGTCACGATTTAAGGTACGCTCCGTACCTTAAATTCTCGGCAGAGAGGCTCGTCGTGCGCGTCTTCGGCATCAACTTCGACACCGGCTTCACCAGCGCGGGGACCACTACTCGCGAGCCCTTCGACCCGGTCACCATCCGCCGCGAAATGGAGATCATCCAGAACGAGCTGCGATGCGACGCCGTCCGGATCACCGGTGGCCACCGCGACCGGCTGGAAACAGCCGCCCGTCTCGCGGCCGAGGTCGGACTCGAGGTCTGGTACTGCCCGTTCACCAACAACCTCACCCAGGACGAGCTCCTGGACTTCCTCACCGACAGCGCCGGGCGCGCGGAGAAGCTGCGGCGCGAGGGCGCCGAAGTGGTCTTCCTCACCGGATCGGAGATCTCTCTCTTCACCCCGGGCTTCCTGCCCGGCGACACCTTCGCCGAGAGGGCCGCCGTCCTCTCCGACCCCCAGCGACTGCGTGCCGCGCTGCCCACCGTGCCTGTCTTGATGAACGCCTTTCTCGCCAAGGTGACAGCCGCCGTACGGAAGGAGTTCGCCGGCCGGATCGGGTATGCGTCCCTGCCGTTCGAGGGCGTCGACTGGACGCCGTTCGACATCGTCACCACCGACGCCGGCTACCGCGACGAGCAGAACGCCCACAAGCTCGCCGACGGGCTGCGGGCCTTGACCGCGCACGGCAAGCCGGCGGCAGTCACCGAGTTCGGATGCGCCCCGTACCGCGGGGCCGCCGCCGTCGGAAGCCGTGGCGACGCGGTCATCGACTGGGACGAGCGGGCCCGCCCCGCACGGTTCAACCACCCGGTCGCCCGCGACGAACAGGAACAGGCCGACTACGTTCGCGAACTCCTCGGCCTCTTCGAACACTCCGGGATCGACGCAGCCTTCGTCTACACCTTCGCCCGCTACGACCTGCCGCATGACGAAGACAGCGACGACCGCGACTTCGACAAGGCATCCTTCGGCATCGTCAAGGTCCTCACCGACGGCCGCACGGGTACCACCTATCCCGGCCTGCCGTGGGAGCCCAAGGCCGCCTTCAACGCACTCGCGGAGTACGGCCGCGGCCGGCCTCCGATCCTGAAACTTCCCTGACGGGCGCGCCGCTGACTGGCCGTGAGCTGGTCAGCGGATCACGGACGCGGCAGCGTGGTGGATCCGCCACCGGCGCCTCACCGGGAGTCACTCCATGCCTGTGACGATCACGACGACGGTGACGGGCTCCGGTATGCCGGAGTGGGGCACAAGTGGCTCGACCGTCGATCTGACGCGTTCCTGGACGTCGCGCGCGGTGTCCAGGGCACGGCGGTTGCCGTTGACGACGCAGCGGACTTCGACGACCCAGGCACCGGTTCGGGGAGTGCGCTCGGCGCGGATGCCCGCTTCGGGTGACGGCGTGGTGGAGCCTGCGGCCCGCCGGACCCGGGTGGCCGCCACGGCCAGAGAGTGGCGCAGGCCAGGTTGCAGTCCGGCCACCCCGGGCACTGCCAGGGCCGCTCCTGCGGCGGCCCGCTCGATGCCCGCGGTGTCGCGCGGGGTCATGGTCCGCTCCGGGACCGCACCATGGGTTCTGCGGCGGCCGTGGGTGTCGAGGGTTCCAGAACGGACACGATGGCCAGGTCGATGCCGCTGACGGCGAGGCCGAGTTCGTGCTCGGCGGCGCACGCGACCGCCCGGCGTACCTCGGCGGCCCGGCCGGGCAGGGGATGGTCGAGAGTCATGGCGAGAGTTATGGCGATGGCCACCTTGGCGGTGCCCTCGTCAGGGATCAGGCGGCAGCTCGCGGCCCGCACTCCCGCGACGTGGTCGGCGGCCCGGCGCAGGACCTTCGCCGCCGCGGTCTCCGCGACCCACAGCTCCGTCACGGGATCGTCCAAGGGCAGCAGCCGGCCGAGCCGGGCTTCTGCCCGTACCGCGCGCATGACCCGGTCCGCGACGAGGTGAGCGCTGGGGCGCACCGCGCGGAGGGTACGGACGGCGGAGTCCAGGGCTGTCAGACCCTCGACCGCTTGTCGGCAGAACGCGCAGCCGACCGTATGGGAGTCGGGCTCACCGCCGGCCCGGGCCTGTTCCCAGACATGGCTGATCAGTCGCCCACAGGGCAGCTTTTCGTCCCCGACGAGCTGTGCCGCGTCGGTGTCCGTTGGGGCGGCGGTTGGCTCGTCGCCCGTGGGTGTGGCCCGCCGGTGGTCGTCTAGCGCCATGAGGCCATCTCCTTCACCAGGGTGCGCCGCGCCCGAAAGAGCCTGCCGCGTACGGTCGGTTCACTCTCGCCCACCACCCGCGCGATCTCCTCGTACGACAGCCCGTGCAGCTCCCGCAGGACCCAGCAGGCACGCTGAGCGGGCCGCAGCTCCCGGAGGGCTCGGGCAAGCGCTGCCGCGGCGGCCTCGCCTTCGGCGGCACGGGCCGGTTCGCCGCTGGCGTCGTGGGCCGTCGGCTCGGGAACGACATCCAGGGGCACGGGAGGGGCATGCCCGCGCAGGACATTGATGCACTTGTTGGTGACGATGCGGTACATCCAGGTACGGAACGTGGCGTCTCCGCGGAACTCAGGAAGCCGCCGCCATGCGCTGATGAGTGCGTCCTGCACGGCTTCCTCGGCATCCGAGGCGTTCCCCAGCATGCGGTACGCCAATGCCAGCAGCGGTCCGCTGTGACGGTGCACCAGTACGGCGAAGGCGTCGTCATCGCCTTCGGAGGCCCGGGCGGCCAGCAGCCCATTGCCCAGGTTCCGCAGATCGTCCCCGGTGCTATCGCCGGCCCACTCCGCTGAGCGCGGCTCGGTCACGGCGGGCGGGGATGGCCCCTCATGCCCCTCATACCGGAGCGGTGTCAGTCCCTGCTTCACCTTCACGGTTCGCTTCTCACGCGATTCGTTCCGTGGAACGTGTGACCGCGCCGTCCCGGCGGCGCCTGACAGCGTGATCCGACCAGGCGTTCCACGTATCAGCCTACGCGAGGAGAAATCCGCCTTCACACAACAGATCCGCGAAAAGCGTGATGATTCTCAGCCCTCTGTGTCCAACGTTATGACGGGCACTGATGCGGTGCCCCGCTCAGCCTGACAAGGAGAACGTTATGACGGACACGACACGTCCGGTCACCGAAAGGAGCCGGCCTGCCGGAGAGACAACGGCACAGCACGGTCCGAAGCCCGGCGTCCACGCGCCGGAGATCCGTGGGCGGACCACGATCGCGGACACCGTCGCGGAGAAGATCGCCGGGATGGCCACCCGTGAGGTTCCGGGCATTCACAACCTCGGCTCCGGAATGGCGCGGACCATCGGGGGCGTCCGTGAACGGATGCCGGGCGGGCAGCCCAGCGTCACCCGCGGTGTCCATGTCGAGGTGGGCGAGCACGAGGCGGCAGTCGACCTCGACGTGATCGTCGACTACGGATTCCCCATCACCGATGTCGCCGCGGATGTCCGCACCAGTGTCATCGCCGCCGTGGAGGGCATGACCGGTCTGGATGTCGTCGAGGTGAACGTCGCCGTCGACGACATCGACATCCCGGGGGACGAGGACGAAGGCGAAGACACGGAGCACCGGGTGGAGTGACTTCCCCCGGCCTCCGCCCCATCGCGCGGCGGGAACGGTGCGCGGGAAGAGGCTTCTCAAGAGACTGGTGAATGAACGATGAACACGACTTTGGCGGGGCTCCTGACAGGTTTGGCACTGGGCTTCGCCGGCTATTTCGGCGGCTTCGGGGCTTTCATCGTGGTCGCGGCTCTGGGTCTGGTGGGTCTGGTGGTCGGCCACTTGGCGCGCGGCGATGTGCATATCACTGACTACGTCCGCACCCGGGAAAGCGACGGCCATCGAGGGGAGACTTTCGAACGCCGTCGGAGTACCTCTGGACCCAGCTCTGGCACTGAGCACAAAGGGCGTGTGCAGTGAGCACCGAGCCCCCGTCGCACCCCCTCCGGGGCGCCTCGGACACGTCGCCCCTCCCCGCGCCCGCGCGACGTGGCGCGACGCAGATCCCCGATACCGTGGTGGCCCGCATCGCGGCCCGGGCAGCACGCGAAGCCCTCAGTCGGCGAGGGGACGGATCTCCACCACGTCCTGGCCTCGGCGCTCCCCGCGCCACCGCGACCGTGCACAACGGCTCGGCCCGCCTCGGTGTCTCCCTGGGTCTGCCATATCCCGTCGACATCGCCGGTACCTGCGGCGAGATCCGGCACTACGTCGCCGACCGGGTCTCCTACCTGACCGGCATGCGCGTCGACACCATCACTGTGTCCGTCCGGCGACTCGTCCCCGACGTGAGCCCGCGACGAGGACGAGTGCGATGAACCGGCGGCACGTGTCCGCGACAGGAGGATCATGACTCCCCGTTCGCCGAACGCCGCACCCCTCCCCAGCGGCGATGGCTCGCGACGACGGCCGGACACCACGGCGGCACCGGCCGAGCGTGCGTGGCACCACGAGGTGCCGCCCGCTCCACCGTCACATCAGCAGACACAGACGGAACCCTCCCACCGCCCCTGGGGCTCGCGACGGGTCCCGGCCGGACTGGCCGCATCGCTGATCCTTCTCGCGGCAGGCGCGCTGCTCTTCGAAGGGGTGTGGCTGCGCACCGGGCACCAGGCCACTCCTTCGTGGAAGAGCCTGACCGACCAACTGGCCACCCGTCCGGTGGACGACGTCTGGATCCTCTGTGGTGCCGCCCTCGCAGCCGCCTTGGGCCTGTGGCTCATGATCCTGGCCCTCACCCCCGGCCTCCGTCCCCAACTGCCCTTGCGTGTCCCCGCCGACGGTCACGGGCGGATGCGCGCCGCGCTCGACCGCAGGGGCGCGGCGCTGTTCCTGCGGGACACAGCGCTGCGTGTTCCCGGGGTCAGCGCGGCGCGAGTCCGGGTGCGGCGCCGCCAGATCACCCTTCGCGCCGATGTGCGCTTCCGGGAAACAGCCGACGTCAGGGATGAACTCATCGACGCCCTCCGGCGCGCGGAGCGCGAGCAACTCGCTCTGGCCCGTCTCCCGCGGCTGGCGGTCCGCATACGCCGGAACCCCACCTGACGGACGTAGGCCGAAGCACGGACGCCGCCACGCACAGGAGAAGACGAGACGCACAGGAGAAGACGATGAGGCACCTCACCAAGACCAACCGCGTCCTTCTGGCCCTCCTCGGACTCGTGCTGCTGGGCGGCGGCCTGTTGGTGCTCGCCAGCGGCGCCGATCTCTACCGGCGCTGGAATCTCACCCCGCCCGCGGGCTGGCCGCTCACCGCTCCGCACGACGTCCTGATCCCCCGTGCTGACCAGGCCCGATGGGGTGACCAGGGCTGGTGGTGGGTGGCTGCCACAGCCGCCCTGGCCCTGCTCCTCCTGCTCGCCCTGACGTGGCTGCTGTCCCAGCCCCGGCGGCGCCCACGCCAACTGTCCGTCGGAGACACCCCCGGGGACGACGTCAGGGTCAACGGCCACGCGCTCGGCCAGGCCCTCACCACCGAACTCGACGTGCTGCCCGGCGTCCGGCGGTCCCGGGCACGCTTCTTCGGGCCTTCCACTCGCCCGCGGGTCCGGATCGACCTCACCCTCGAACCCGGCGGCACTCCGGAGCACGTACTGACCGACCTGCGAGACGCCGTCGATCGAGCCCGGAGCTCCGCAGGGTGGGACCAACTCCCCAAGGAGGTCCGCCTGGGTGTTGCCCGCCATGGCCCGCACCGGGCCGAGTGACGACGGCTGTTACGACCCCGCTTCACCAGGGGTGTGACGTCGGCGCCTTACTGGGCGTCAGCGGGCTGACGCTGCCGCCATGGTCGCGCCGCGAGGAGGCGTCAGGACGTGCCGCGGTGTTCTGGGCCTGTGTGCGGGCCTTCCTCGGCGGTCGGGCGGGCTCGGCCGGTGCCGGTGTCGATGAGGATCTGCTGGGCCGGTGCGAGGTTGTCGGCGCGGACGGACCGGGCCATCGCGGTGCGTGCCGCGTCTGGCGTCGCGTGGGGCGGGATCACCAGCAGGGAGAAGAGATCTTGATCGTTTCGGGTGATGAGGATGGTGTCGTCACCCACGGGGAACGAGTCGATGTGCACGATGCGGTCGTCGATGGTCAGTCGTGTCGGCAGTTCTTCCCAGGCGTCGGAGTCCAGGCCGACGCGCGTGACGGGCCCGAGGTGCTCGGTCAGCGCGGTGACCAGGGCGGGAAGCTCGGCGGCTATGTCGCGGGAACGCGGCCACCACGCACCGTCGAGGATGCCCTCACGGGTATGTGTCGTCGCCAACCGCAGCAGGGCTGTTCCAGGTTTCACAGCATGCTGGATCGCGTCCGGCAGAAGGTTCACTTCACGCGGGGTGTCGGCGTCGGACATGGTCTGCTCACGCTCTGCGGGGTTCGGTGGACCGCCGGTTTCACCGTACTCCGGGAGCCCACTCACAGGCTCGGCCGCGCCCTGCGGATACTGATCACACGCGGGCTCGGGGGCACGCCCGGGAGTACAGTGAAACCACCGGGAGCATTTCGCACACCGGCTTCCACGCGGGTGTCGTTCTCGGCGAGCAAGAGCACCGGGACGTTGCAAGACGCGCCCGGGGACGGGTCCGCGCCATGACCGTGACCATCGACCGTACGACCATCAATGAGCGCGTACCCTCACCGCCGGTCCGCTTGTCACTGGCCCCGGCCAGCCCGATTCCCGGTGCTCTGGACGGTGCGTGGTGGCCCCGCTCCCGCGATCTCCTCCGTGAGCTGCCGACCCTGACGGACGTGCTGGACGCACGCTGGGGCCGGATCACTCGCGTCTCCGTGAACCCGGCCCACTGGCCCGTGATCCCGCGCAAGGTGCCTGCGACCGGGCACATGGTGAAGGTGGGCTGGTTCACCGATGAGCAGGACCCGCACAAATTGATTCTGCTCTCCTACACCGCAGGCCGCTGGGACCTTCTGGTGATCCCGCCGGAGACGAGTGCCGCAGCCGCCGCCCGGCTGATGGCCGCCGCAGCCACCGTCGGCAGCCTCCTCACCGCCAGCGATCTGATGGCAAGCGAGACCGCCACCCGTAACGCCCGGGAGGATCTCGGCCGCGAGGAGGAGTGGGAGACCGATGGCGGGCCGCCTCAGTGGCGGCCGGAGGCCGAACCCGACCGGAGCCCTGAGCTTCACCGGACTCCTGAGCTCCAAGGGAGGTGAGGATGTGGAGACCGCCATCACGGTGTCCGTGATCATCGGCATGATCATGCTCGGAGTGCTGCTGATCCACCTGCTCAACGGCCAGCACAACGAGCGGATCGCAGCCTTCCACTACAGCGATGCCCTGCCGGGAGTCGGCCGACGGAGCCGGAAGGGCCGACGGTCGGCAAGCTCGCCTGATCGCCCGTCGCCCCCTCCTCCTCACCCCGAACACCGCGGTGGGCGCGAAGCGAGGCCCCACGCCCGGCGGCACGTCTTCCTGATGAACGGGGTCACCATGCAGCCACCGGAATCACCCCCGGCAGGGCGCGCCGAGGTGCGTATCGTCGCCGCGTCCCCCGAGGTCGCCCGTCAGGTCGCAGAGGTACTCCGTCGTTGCTTCGACGGCACCGAACAGCGGAGCTACCCCGCCGGTACGGACGGCGGAACCCGCCTCCATCTCACCGTGGACACCACGCACACGGCAGAGCCGGCGCGGTCCTGGCTGGTAGCAAGCCGGTCCTCCGGGCAGGACGCCACGCAGACGGACGAAGTCTGAAGGGATGCTCGTCAGCGGGCCCAAAGCGGGCCCAAAAAGTCCCTCATGTCGGAAAGGTGAATCCGGCATAGCATGGTGAATGGGCCGGTTCACTCTCACGTGCAACCGACCCGAAAGGGCGGCCCCGGTGTTTCTGCGCCGGGGCCGTTGTGGGGAGAGCCCCGACGCTGAGGTGGCGGGAACAACCACAGTGCGGCAAGCAGCACAAGGGCTCACCTCGGTGTGAGGGCGGTGCGGCGAAACGAGGTCGCCATGACAGAAGGTGAAGAGGGCTTCCGTAAAGTCACGGTGGATCGGTCAGAGGGATTCGGGGAGCGGCTGCTGGGTGTGCTGCTGGACCGGGCGCACGAGATGCCGCCCCAGCTGATCGCCCCGCTGGTCGCGGAGGAAGTGGGCAGGATCGGCGGGCGTGACGTCTCGATCCTCCTCCAGGACTACGACCAGCTGATCCTGGCTCCCCTGCCGGGCATGAGACTCCTGGTCGGGGAAGCCGAGCGGATCGACGATTCCCAGGCCGGACGGGCTTTTCTGAGCGCGGAGACGGTGGAACAGCCACAGGCCGATGGCGTACGGGTGTTCCTGCCGCTGCTGGACGGCAGCGACGAGGTGGGGGTGCTGGCCGTCACGCTGAGCAGCGTCGATGACGACGACCGGCGGTTGCTGCGGCGCCTCGCCGGCCTGGTCGCCGACATGCTGGTCACCAAGAACAGCTATACCGATCAGTTCTTCCAGGCCCGGCGCCGTGAGCCGATGAGCCTGGCCGCGGAGATCCAATGGTCGCTGCTGCCCCCGCTGACCATGATCACGCCGCAGGTCGCGGTGGCCGGAATCCTCGAGCCTGCCTACGACGTCGCGGGTGACAGCTTCGACTACGCCCTGAACGACGACATCCTGCACATGGCCGTCATCGATGCCATGGGCCACGGGCTGGACGCCGCCGTGCTGGCGACCGTTGCTGTCGGCGCCTACCGGCACGCCAGACGCGCCGACGTCGGGCTCGCCGAGCTGTACAGGTTCATGGACAAGGCCATCGACGAGCAGTTCGGGCCCGACCACTTCGTCACGGCACAGATGATGCGCCTGGATATCGGAACCGGCCACCTGCAATGGGTCAACGCCGGTCACCCGGCGCCCCTGCTGATCCGCGACCACCGCGTCCTCCAGCCGCTGGAGAGCCCGGGCACCCTGCCCGTCGGCTTCGGCGGCGCCATCCCGCAGGTCAGCGAGCAGGCGCTGGCCCGCGGCGACCGGATCCTCTTCTTCACCGACGGTCTCGTCGAGGAGCACCGCGTCGGCGAAGAGCCGTTCGGCGAGGAGCGCATGCTCGAGTTCGTGGACCGCGCGGGATGCGTGGGCGAAGGCGTACAAGAGATGGTGCGCAGCCTGTCCCACGCCCTGATGCGAGAACGGGGCGGGGTCACCACCGACGACGCGACCCTCTTCCTGGTCGAGTGGACCGGGGGCGCCGCCGACCGGCTCGTCACGGTAGAGATATGACCAGCGTGTTCGCCCCTGGCGCTCGGGCCAGGGGCTTACCAGGGCAAGGGTCCCTGCGCGTCGAAGTAGCCCCCAGTGGGGCCCTCGGGTCCCACCTGCGCCATGCGGACGATGATCTCGGCGCCCTGTTCGACGGTCTGGATGCCGGTGTTCCCGTTGAGGTCCGTCTTGGTGTAACCGGGCTCCACCGCGTTGATCCGCATGTTCGGGAACGCCTTCGCGTACTGCACGGTGATCATGTTGACTGCGGTCTTCGAGGCCGGGTACGAGACGCCCGGGTAGGCGTGGGTCGGGGTGCCGGCGGTAGCGACCCGGGTCAGGGAGGCCAGGCCGCTGCTGAGGTTGACCACGACCGGGGAAGCGGACCGCTGTAGCAGCGGCAGGAACGCGTGGGTAACCCGTACCGTGCCGAAGACGTTGGTCTCGAACACCTGTCGCATCATGTCCGCGGTGACGTCCGCGGCGCCGATCACGTCGTTGTCCTCGTTTCTCCCTTCGATGCCGGCGTTGTTGACCAGCACGTCCAGTCCGCCGTCGGCCTCGATGGTCTTGGCCGCGGCCGCGACGGAGGCGTCGTCGGTGACATCGAGCTGTACGGTCCGCGCGCCCAGCCGCTCGGCGGCCCGGCGGCCGCGCTCCGCGTCCCGGCTGCCGATGTAGACGGTGTGGCCTGCGGCGATGAGGCGGCGGGCGGTCTCGAAACCGAGGCCCTTGTTCGCTCCGGTGATCAGTGTTGTCGTCATGTCTCCACGATGCGTCGGGACCATTCGATCAGCCAGGGGTCCGCTCTTCCTGGGACTCGCGATACCAGGCGGGCCGGACGGCCGGGGGGTGCACACTGGCAGGCATGGCGACGACGGAATTCGGGCAGGCGGTGCGTCGCTGGCGCGACCGGATCCCACCCGAGGCGGCCGGGCTGTCCGCCGGCGCGCCTCGGCGCACGGCAGGGCTGCGCCGCGAGGAGTTGGCCATGCTCGCCGGGATGTCCGTCGACTATGTCACCCGGCTCGAACAGGGCCGCGCCGCCCATCCCTCGTCCCAGATCGTCGAGGCACTGGCCAGGGCCCTGCGGCTGTCGGGGGACGAGCGCACCCACCTGTTCCGGCTGGCCGGGCTCGCGCCGCCGGGCCCGCAGACAGTGCCGACGTTCATCACCCCGAGTGTCCAGCGGCTGCTCGACAGGCTGACGGGGACACCCGTGGCGGTCTATGACGCGTCCTGGACCCTCCTCATGGCCAACGCGCCGTACGCGGCCCTGATGGGGGACCCGTCCGGTTGGCGTGGCAACGAGCGCAACGGTGTGTGGCGCCACTTCCTCGGCCCGGGCACCCGGGCCCGGCACACGCCTCAGTCCCTGCGCGACTTCGAGGCCGCGCTGGTCGCCGACCTGCGCGCGGCAGCCGGCCGTTACCCGGCCGACCGGTGGCTGCGGCGGCTGATCGCGGAACTGCACGCGAACAGCGACCGGTTCGCCGCGCTGTGGGATGCCGGCACCGTCGGCCACCACGAGGCCACGCGCAAGACCATCGACCACCCCCATGCGGGACCGTTGACACTGGACTGCGACGTACTCACCGTGGCGGGCAGCGACCTTCGGATCATGATCTACACGGCCGAACGCGGCAGCGAGGACGCCGAACGCCTCGCCCTGCTGACCGAGCTCGGCACCCAGCCCCTTGCCGATCCTGCCAACTGAGACGCTCACAACCAGAGATCAAGACCTATCCCTGTAGTACCAGACCTCTCAAGGGTCGCCGTGCGGCCCACCGGATCTCGCCCCACAGATGCCTGCGACTACGCATCGGCCGCCGGCCCAGGCAGCCTCGCCACCGCCACCGGCACCACTGGATCAAGCCCGACGGCGCGCCCATGCCCTGCGTTTCACACGGGAACGCTCACCGCACCCGTGGTGTGAGAAGCTCCACCGCCTGCTCCCACCGGAACCGGTCTCGGCCTCCGCCCGCCTTCGGCTGGTGTGGTTCGTAGTCGGCGATGAGCACCCCCATCTCGCGAAGCCGTTCCAGGCTCTGCCGGTAGGCGGGGTGTGCGGCCTGGGCGGCGTTGAGGTAGGGCAGGGCGGCGGTTGGGATACCCATGCCGTACGCCTCGCACAGGATGCCCACGGCCAGGGTGTCGGCGATCCCGGCGGCCCACTTGTTGATCGTGTTGAACGTTGCCGGGGCGACGGCGATCGCGTCCGCGGGAGCGAGTGGCCGCGGGTCGCCGGGAGAGCGCCAGGCGGAGCGGATCGGATAGCCGGTCCGGGCCTCGACGGCTTGGGCGTCGATGAAGCCCAGGCCCTGCGGAGTGGCGATCACGCCCACATCCCAGCCCCGCTCCTGTGCCGCGTTGATCAGCTTGCCGACGTCGTCGGCGATCCCGGCCGCGCAGACGACGACGTACAGGAACGGCTTCTTCCGCTCACTCACGCGGGGACTCCTGGCGTTCGGCTGTAGTGGGGCAGCTCGGGCAGGGTTCGACGGCGGTCACGGGCGACATCATCGGCTTCGCCCAACAGGTCCTTCATGGCCGCAGTCAGGAGGAAGTGAACTCGTACTGCAACTCGTAGAGGTGACCGGCTTTGACTGTTCGTCGTCGCTGTACACCACCCGGAGCGTGCGCAGCACCGGCAGCTAAGCCACTCCGCGCGAGCTAGTCGGACACCGTGTCCGCTGTCCCTTCCCGAGATTCAGGAAACATCAGCCGGGCGGCGAAGACGATCACTCCGAGGGACCCCAATGCCAGGCCGTGACGTAGCCACCTCATGCCGCCCTCCCAGTCTCGGGGAGGACCGAAGGCCAGCCAGAGCGCAACAGTGACGCCGACCAGCACGCTTGCTACGCCAGCCATGCGACGTAATCCAAGACTCATGCGCCCAGGATCTCCTGTGGCCCTTCAGCCACACAATCGAAAAAGCAGCGAGTTCTCGCCACGCCGCGCGGCGCATCTGGTGCGGGCTGCTCATGTGCATCCGATGCGGACAGGCATGATGTACCTGTGGGGCATCTTCCTGTCGACGTGCGTGCATCGATCCGATTGTTCGCCTTCTACCTCGCGAACGGCACGATTGACGTCGACCTCCTCGATGGCATCGACTACCGACCTGCCCTCTTCCAGTTCGGCTCGGCCCTGGAGCAGATTTTCGCGATCTACGGCAACGTGCTGGAGGTCGACGAGAGCGGGTCTGTGCTCAACGACGGAGAGGCGCAGTACCGCGCCGCCCAGTGGATCCGCGCCTATTGCGACCCGAGCTACCAGGCCGACCCACCGTTCCAGACATGGGAGACCGAACTCCACGGCCCCTGACGGCCGGCTCACGCCCGGCGCCACTTCCGCCCGAAAGTCGTCACCTCAGGCGCAGCACAGCGCACTCAGGCGCCGACCGCCTGTTCCTCACTGGCGTTCGTCGCTCTTCATCAGAGGGACACTTCGCGCAGGCAGCGTGTCGGAGGGCCCGCCGCTCATGCGCAGCCGCTCGACCAGGAGGGGCAGCCCGACGACGACTATCAACCACGCCTGCACATAGAGCCTGTCGCCCTCCATCGCCACCGGGTGGGCTGCGGCCGTCAGCAGGCCCGCACCCCCCACGGCGATCAGGCACAGCGCGATGGGCACCGAGCGGCTCATCGCGCCCCAGGCGCCCAAGACCAGGAGCAAGAGCAGAGAGGGAGCCAATGCCTCTCTCTGGAGCCACTGCCACCAGTAGTTGGCATCGAGCTGGACCAGCAGCCGCCAGGGGTGGGTGACTTCGGGATATGTCCAGTGGAGGGAGAAGGTGTCCTGGAGCGAAGCCTCCAATCCGGGCAACCGGAGCACCCTGCTCATCGCAAAGGCGACCAGGGACTCGAAGAGCGAGACGATGAGCAGGCAGTGCGTGCCCTTGTGCCGGGCCTGTGGAACGAACATCAGCGCCATGACCCCCGCCGCCACCAGACATGGCCCCACCAGGACGAAGCTTGAGTACTTGACCGCGAAACCCAGCGCGAAGGCCGCCACGGACAGCAGAGCCCCCGCCACCGACCGCCCCTGGCACAGCCACACCGCACCGAGCAGCATGGCCACCAGGAGGGCAAGCACCGGACCTTCCGTCATAGGCCGACTGCCCCACAGCCCTATGGGCGTGACGTAGTACAGGCACTGACCGAGCCATGCCACCGGAGGCGGTGCACGCAGCGCGCGCAAGAGCACCAGGACCAACAGCCCTCCGAGCGCCGTGAAACCCAGGGCAACGGCCGTCAGCCCCGCCTTGGCCCCCAAGAGCCGGACGAACGGGGCGGCCAGCAGTGGATAGGCGGGACGAGCGTGGAAGAGCGCCTCGTACCGCGGATTGCTGGGGTTGAGGCCATCCGCATACTGGGCCAGGCAGTCCTGGAACTCATGACGGCGCACCGGGTCCCGGAACTCGATCTGATGCAGCATGCGGTTTCGCTGAAGCATCGCCGCGGTGTCCGCGCAGTAGGCCCGCAGCGCTTTGTCCTGGGCTTTCCGGAACGGGTCGCCCAAGAACTCGTACGCTGAGCGGGCGTAGCGGTATGAGTCATTGGCGAAGCGCGTGCTCGGATAGGCGAAGACGTGCAACAACACGAATACGACCACCGTCAGTAACGGGATAATCTTGCGTATTCGACCCATGACACATATCGTAAATGCGCACAAACCGGGCAACATCTCGAATCGTCCACCTGGGTCTTCCTTCGGGAACCAGGCTGCATCGCAAGCCGCAGGCCCTCCGTGTGGACGTCCGCCTTGGTCCAGGGAGTCCCGCGGGCCGCGATGAGTTCTGCGGCGTCCGGCGGTCGTACTGTCGAACCCGCTACCGAGGAGGGCGTCCGATGCGCAGCGTGACCTATTCGATGAGCGTCTCACTCGACGGCTACATCGTCGGGCCGGACGGCGGCTTCGACTGGACGGTGCCCGACGAGGAGGTCTTTCGTTTCTGGATCGACGAGATTCGGGAGGTCGGCGTCCACCTGTTGGGACGACGGCTGTACGAGACGATGCTGTACTGGGAGACCGCCGACCAGGATCCATCGCTCGACGACGCGGAGCTCGAGTGGGCCGGGCTCTGGAAGCCGCTCCCCAAGGTGGTGTTCTCCACCACGCTGTCGGCGGTGCAGGGCCATGCCCGCCTGGCCTCCGGCGGCCTGGCGGAGGAGATCGAGCGGTTGCGGGCCGAGCCGGGGGAGGGCGACATCGCGATCGGCGGGGCGAGGCTCGCCGCCGAGGCGGCCGCGTTGGGTCTGATCGACGAGTACCGGACCATGGTCTACCCGGTGCTGGTCGGCGGTGGCATTCCGTTCTTTCCCCAGCGCGAGCGCCGGGTGGATCTCGAACTCGTCGAGACCCGCACCTTCAGCTCGAGGGTCGTCTACCTCCGCCACCGCGTGGCGCGCTAGTTGTGTTGTCCGAAGAGGTTGGTGATGCGGCTGGCTGGGGTGTGGCAGCTGATTCCGGTGTGGGGTCGGTGGTAGTTGTACCAG
>NZ_RIBZ01000328.1:0-34087 GCF_003721215.1 Streptomyces botrytidirepellens | reverse complement strand
AGGCCGGGGCTCCCTGGACATCAGCCGGGGGGCGCCGGGGCGGGCGAACCGCCGGGGCTCCGCCCCGGGCCCCGGCCAGGGGGCGGGTCAGGCGGCTACTGGGCGGACGTTTTGGCGGACCCAGTCGACGATCGACGTCGTCGTCGCGCCGGGGGTGAAGATCTCCGCTACGCCCTGTTCCTTCAGCGGGGGGATGTCCGCCTCGGGGATGATGCCGCCGCCGAAGACCTTGATGTCCTCCGCCTCGCGTTCCCGCAGCAGCTCCAGCACCTTGGCGAAGAGCGTCATATGGGCGCCGGAGAGGATCGAGAGGCCGATCGCGTCGGCGTCCTCCTGGATCGCGGTGTCGACGATCTGCTCGGGGGTCTGGTGGAGGCCGGTGTAGATGACCTCCATGCCCGCGTCGCGCAGCGCCCGGGCGATGACCTTCGCACCGCGATCATGGCCGTCGAGGCCCGGCTTGGCCACCACCACACGGATCGGACCGGTCACACCCATCGCAGCCTCCAAGCCCTAGCGCGCGCATCCGCGTGAACGAACGTTATGTCCAGCTTCCCGCATGCATCCCCTACCCGGCAGTTTCGCGATGCGCGGCGAGGGGGAAATCACACCCGGGACACGTTCGACCTCGGGTCGACCACCAAGGGGAGCCGCAGCGGGGACCGTCGCACCGCGCCGCGCCGCCCGGCAGCCGCATGGACGGCGGCATGGCATGGGCATGGCGCCGCGGTGCGGCGGCGCGGTCTGCCACGGCCGCGGCTGCCCACAGCGCAAGGGCACAAGGGGGCGGTCGCCGTGGGCCTCATCTTCAGTCAAGGCAGTCAAAGCAGGCACGGCAGTCGGGTCCGGGCGCTGGCGCTCGATCTGGCGATTCTCGCCGGGCATCTCCTCCTCTACCCCACCGGCCTCCGGCAGGAGCGTCCGCCCGCCACGCCCCCACCCGACCTCCAGGGGCAACGCCCCGTGCTGCTCCTCCACGGCTTCATCGACAACCGTTCCGTCTTCGTGCTGCTGCGCCGTTCGCTCCTCCGCCACGGCCGACAGCATGTCGAGGCCCTCAACTACTCCCCCCTGACCTGCGACCTCCGCACCGCCGCCGCGCTGCTGGCCCGCCATGTCGAGGACGCCTGCGCCCGCACCGGCCACAGCCAGGTGGACATCGTGGGCCACAGCCTCGGCGGGCTGATCGCGCGTTACTACGTCCAGCGGCTGGGCGGCGACGTGCGGGTGCACTCCCTGGTCACGCTCGGCACTCCGCACTCCGGCACCCGCGTCGCGCCCTTGTTGTCCGCACATCCGCTCGTGCGTCAGATGTGCCCGGACTCCGAGGTGATAACGGAGTTGAGGCAGCCTGCCCCCGAATGCCGTACGCGTTTCGTTTCTTTCTGGAGTGATGTGGATCAGTTGATGATCCCCGCGGAAGTCGCCCGCATAGACCATCCAGATCTGATCTTTCGCAACGTCCGGGTCAGCGGTGTGGGACACCTCGCCCTACCGGTTCACTCGGCCGTCGCCGCCGGGATCCGGGAGGCGCTGGACGCCGCCAATGCCGCGCGGGTGGACACTTCGGGCGCTTTCTCGGTCGCCTGATACGGCCGAAAATTGCCGAACAGCCGTCGAACGCCGGGCCAAGAGCGGGCGCACAGTCAACCGAAAGAGGTCCAAATGCCCTTTCCCGTGCTGCCCAAAACTTGCTGAAGATTGTCGCTCCCGCGTACCGCCGGGTACAGTCGCCGCTAATTCTCCTGCAGCCGAGGCGAAAGAGAAGTTGGTTGGTGGTGAACGACCGTCACCCGTCGGGGGCAACCCCGACCGTCCCCGCTCCCGACGCCTCGTATTCCTATGACGAGGTCTACGGCCAGCAGCAGGACACAGCGCACGGTTACGCCGGGTACGACGGCTACTCCACCGGCAGCTTCGACGACCTCGGGGCGGCGTACGGTGAGGCCGACCCTCTCTTCGGCTCCCTCCCTGGCAGTTACGGGGACGGCCAGGGCGACCCGCCCGGCGGGCACAGCGGTCAGTACGACGCGGCCCAGTGGGGCGACAGTTCCGCGTACGAGACCGGTGCCTACGACACCACCGCGATGTGGGCCGCCTCCGGCTATCAGCTCCCCACCGACGTACCCACTCAGCGGCAGGATGACACCGGCGGCCACTGGGACGCCGGTACCTGGGACGACACCGGTGCCTGGGACACCCACTCCCCTCAGCAGCAGTGGGAGACGGGCACGTACGACACCTACGGGCAGTACGACGCCGGCACGGGCCAGTTCGATACGGGGCAGTTCGATACCGGACAGGTCGATACGGGCCACTTCGACACGGGGCAGTACGACACGGGGCAGTACGACACCACCGGGCAGTTCGACGCCGGCGCGTACGACACGGGCGCCTACGACGTCTCGGGGCAGTACGAGATCATCAGCCAGCACGCCGCGTATGACACCTCCGGTGTCGACACCGGGCAGACCCAGTTCTGGGATACCTCGGCCTACGCGACCGTCGACGAGTCGCAGTACAGCGAGCCGCAATACGACGAGCCGCGGTACGACGACGGGACCGCACCCTTCGAGCAGGGCGAGCACGCAGAGCACGCCGCGCAGACCGCCGTCTTCGAAGCCGTGGCCGAGCCGGAACCCCACCCCGACCCGGACCCCGAGCCCGTCGCCGACATCACGCCGCCGCCCGCCACCGCAACAGCCGCCACCGCCTCCCGCTCCGGTGGCCGCGCCCGCCGCCGCACCGCGCCCTCCCGCCCCAAGCGCTCCGCCCTCCTCACCGTCGCCGTCCCCTCCGTCTGCGCCCTCGGCGTCACCGCCGTGGCCGCCGCCTCCGTGAGCGGCAGCATGGCCGGCGACAAGAAGGACGACACGACCACGCAGGCGGCCCCCGACGCCCAGCCCGTCAAGGCATCCGTCGCCAACAGCGAGATGGACACCCGGCTCGCCGGGGTCGACGACGGCGTCAACGACTTCCGGGAGCGCGCCAGCCGCACCCAGGAGCGGATCGACCTCAAGGAGCGCCAGGAAGCCGAGAAGAAGCGCAAGGCCGCGGAGGCGGCGCGCAAGGAGGCGATGCGCCCCAAGTTCGCGCTGCCGGTCAAGCAGCACGGGCTCAGCGCCACCTTCGGCCAGGCGGGCCTCAACTGGATGTCCCTGCACACCGGGATCGACTTCCCGGTCAGCGAGGGCACGCCCGTCATGGCGGCGACCGACGGCACCGTGCGCACCCAGTGGAACGACGCCTACGGCAACATGGTCATATTGACCGCTCCTGACGGCACGGAGACCTGGTACTGCCACCTGAGCAGCACCAAGATCCGCTCCGGGACCGTCAAGGCCGGTGACGTCATGGCCTACTCGGGGAGTTCCGGCAACTCCACCGGCCCGCATCTGCACTTCGAGGTGCACCCGGGCGGCGGCGATGCAGTGGACCCGCTGCCGTGGCTGCAAAGCCACGGCATCAACCCCAACTGACCGCCCTCACCGCACCGCCCTTACCGCACAGAAGCACACAACAACGTCGGCGTCAGAGCTTTTCGACCGGCGCGTACCGCAGCAGCAGCCGCTTCGGCTTCTCGCCGCCGAAGTCGATCGTCGCCTCCGCGTTGTCCCCGGTGCCCTTCACCGCCACCACGGTGCCGAGCCCGAACGAGTCGTGCGTCACCCGGTCCCCGATGGTCAGGGAGACCACCGGGCGGTCCTTGGCCCGCCGCGTCGCGAAACCGGACGCACCGGACGCGGAGGACCCGGACCGCGAGCGCGACGACGAGAACCCGGACGACAGCCCCGCCCCGCCGCCCGACGTCATGGCGCCCATCGACGCCGACGGGGTCGCGGGCCCGGTGCGCCGCCACTGCACGTACTGGTCGGGGATCTCCTCCAGGAAGCGGGACGGCGGGTTGTACGCGGGCGTGCCCCAGGCACTGCGCATGGTCGACCGGGACAGATACAGCCGCTCGCGGGCGCGCGTGATCCCGACGTACGCCAGCCGCCGCTCCTCCTCCAGCTCCTTGGTCTGGCCGAGGGCGCGCATGTGCGGGAAGACCCCGTCCTCCATGCCGCTGAGGAACACGACCGGGAACTCCAGCCCCTTGGCCGTGTGCAGCGTCATCAGCGTGATGACGCCGGTGCCCTCCTCGTCCTCGTCGGGGATCTGGTCGGAGTCGGCGACGAGCGCGACCTGCTCCAGGAACTCCGCGAGCGTGCCGGGGTTCTCCTCGCCCCGGTCCTGCTCGAACTCCAGGGCCACGGAGGCCAGCTCCTGGAGGTTTTCGATGCGGGTCTCGTCCTGCGGATCGGTGGACGCCTGGAGCTCGGCCAGGTAGCCGGTGCGCTCCAGCACGGCTTCCAGGACGGTCGCCGGGCCCGCGCCCGACTCCACGATGGTCCGCAGCTCCTCCATGAGCGTGTTGAACCGCTTGACCGCGTTCGCCGAGCGGGCCGCCATGCCGTACGCCTCGTCGACGCGGCGCAGCGCCTGCGGGAAGGTGATCTTCTCGCGCGACGCGAGCGCGTCGATCATCGCTTCGGCGCGGTCGCCGATGCCGCGCTTGGGCACGTTCATGATGCGGCGCAGCGGTACGGCGTCCTCGGGGTTGGCCAGCACGCGCAGGTACGCGAGGACGTCGCGGACCTCCTTGCGCTCGTAGAAGCGGACCCCGCCGACGACCTTGTACGGCAGCCCGACCCGGATGAAGATCTCTTCGAAGACACGGGACTGGGCGTTGGTGCGGTAGAAGACCGCGACGTCCCCGGCCCGGGCGTCCCCCGCGTCCGTCAGCCGGTCGATCTCGTCGGCGACGAACTGGGCCTCGTCGTGCTCGGTGTCGGCGACGTAGCCGGTGATGGTGGCGCCGGTGCCCGCCTCGGTCCACAGGTTCTTCGGGCGGCGGTTCTCGTTGCGCTCGATGACGGCGTTGGCCGCGCTCAGGATCGTCTGCGTGGAGCGGTAGTTCTGCTCCAGCAGGATCGTCCGCGCGTCCGGATAGTCCTCCTCGAACTGGAGGATGTTACGGATCGTGGCGCCCCGGAACGCGTAGATCGACTGGTCGGCGTCGCCCACGACGCACAGCTCACCGGCCTCCGCCTCGTCCGTGTCCCTGCCCACCAGCTCGCGCACCAGCGTGTACTGAGCGTGGTTGGTGTCCTGGTACTCGTCGACCAGGACGTGCCGGAAGCGGCGGCGGTAGTGCTCGGCGACGTCCGGGAACGCCTGGAGCAGATTGACCGTGGTCATGATGATGTCGTCGAAGTCGAGGGCGTTGGCCTCGCGCAGCCGCGACTGGTACATCGCGTACGCCTCGGCGAGCGTCTTCTCGAAGCCGTCCGCCGCCTGGCCGGCGAAGGTCTCCTCGTCGATCAGCTCGTTCTTCAGGTTGGAGATCTTGGCGCTGAACGACTTCGGCGGGAACTTCTTCGGGTCGAGATCGAGATCCCGGCACACCAGTGCCATCAGCCGCTTCGAGTCGGCCGCGTCGTAGATCGAGAACGATGAGGTGAAGCCCAGCTTCTTCGACTCGCGGCGCAGGATGCGCACGCACGCGCTGTGGAACGTCATCACCCACATCGCGTTCGCCCGCGGGCCGACCAGCTCCTCGACCCGCTCCTTCATCTCGCCCGCCGCCTTGTTGGTGAAGGTGATGGCGAGGATCTGGCCGGGGTGCACATGGCGGGTGCCGAGCAGATACGCGATGCGGTGGGTGAGCACCCGGGTCTTGCCGGACCCGGCCCCCGCGACGATCAGCAGCGGCGAGCCGGTGTGCTCCACGGCGGCCCGCTGCTGCTCGTTCAGCCCCTCCAGCAGCGCCGCCGGGTCGATGGCGGGGCGGGCCGCGCCGTCCCGGTAATACGCCTCTCTGGTCCCGCTCGGCACCGGCGCGTCGAAGGCGCCCGTGAAGAGGTGGTGCGGCACCTCCTCGCCGCCTGAACCGTCTGAACCGCCACTGTGGCCCGGGTGTGCGGAATCCTCGGGCGGCGGGGGCTCCTCTTCCGGAGGCCCGAGGCTCGCCAGGAAGCTGTCGTCAAAGAGGCTGCTCATCGCTCACCGAGTTTAGGCGGCCGCACTGACAGCCTACGCATGGATGTCACGAAACGGTTTCGGGCATATCGACCACCAGCCTTCACAGGAGCCCCACGAGTTGGCTACCGTCCTCCCCCAGGCGGCCCGTAGACCCGTCGGCGAACCGCGCCGGCCCGGGCGGCCTCCGCCGAGTCCGGTCGCGCCGCGAGGCAGCCGGAGCCGGGGACCCACAACGCAAGACCGGGGTGAATCGGCCCGAGCTGCGGTACGACGCGTACGGCATGTACGACGCGCACGTCCCGCCCGCGCACGGCCGTAGGGCAACCTTCCGTACCGCCCGAACCCGACAGCTAACCCGGTAGGCGGTCCACGGAAGGAGTCGCCTCCCTTGGCGTCGCACCGCAAGCCGCGGACCCGAATACCCACCGCCGCCGCCTCCACCGGACGCCGTACGGCCGTCGGATTCACCACCGCCGCCCTCGCCTCCGTCACCCTCCTCTCCCAGACCGCGAACGCCGCCCCGGGCGATCCGAAGCCCGGCACCACGCAGTCGATCGAGGCGGTCAAGGAGAAGGTGGACACCCTCTACCACCAGGCGGAAACCGCCACCCAGCACTACAACGCCGCCAAGGAGCGCTCCGAGCAGCAGCGCACCAAGGTCAACCGGATGATGGACGACGTCGCCGAGAACACGGAGAAGCTCAACGAGGCCCGCCGCACGCTCGGCACCTACGCCGCGGCCCAGTACCGCAACGGCGGTATGACCTCGAGCGCCGCGAGCCTGCTGTTCTCCAACGACCCGCAGGACCTCTTCGACCAGTCGCATCTGATGAACCGGATGGCCGGTTCGCAGAAGCGGGCCGTCGACGACTTCCAGACGCAGGCGGCGAAGGCCGCCAAGGAGCGCCGCGAGGCCGCCAAGAGCCTGGAGTCGCTGACCGAGACCCAGCGAGAGCTGAAGACCAAGAAGAAGTCCGTCCAGGACAAGCTCGCGCAGGCCCGGCGGCTGCTGGCGAACCTGACCGCCAAGGAGAAGGCGCGGCTGGCGGCGATCGAGAAGAAGAAGGCCGAGGAGGCGCGGCGCAAGGCGGCCGAGCTGGCCGAGAAGCAGCGGGAGGCCGCGGCCCAGCAGAAGCAGCAGGAGCAGGAGCAGGAGCAGCAGTCGAGCGGCGGTTCCTCTTCCGGTTCCGGAAGCAGCTCGGCAGGCTCATCCACCGCCACGAACAGCACCAAGGCGGCCAAGGCGATCGACTTCGCGGAGTCCCAGCTCGGCAAGCCGTACGTCTGGGGCGCGACCGGGCCCAACTCCTACGACTGCTCGGGGCTCACCCAGGCCGCCTGGAAGGCCGCCGGGGTCTCCCTGCCGCGCACCACATGGGACCAGGTGAAGGCTGGTACGCGCGTCTCGACCTCCGACCTCGAGCCCGGTGATCTCGTCTTCTTCTACGACGACATCAGCCACGTCGGGCTCTACATCGGCGACGGGATGATGATCCACGCGCCGAAGCCGGGGGATGTGGTGAAGAAGGCGCCGATCACCGAGATGCCGATCTACGGGAGCGTGCGGCCCGCGTAACCGCAGTGCGGCTGCCCGTACCCGCGCGGGCAGCCGCCGCTCACACCGGTGCTCACACCGGCCGGATCACGTGCCCGGCTTGCGCCCGTACACGTACACGTCGTCGCCGTTCCGCAACAGGCTCCAGTACTTCTTCGCGTCACCGGAGCGCATGTTGACGCAGCCGTGGGAGCCGGGCGGCGACCATACGCTTCCCGCGATGGAGTGGAAGGCCTGACCGCCGTCGAAGAACTGGCTGTACGGCATGGCCACGTGGTAGATCGTCGACCAGTGGTTCTTGTTCCGCCAGTAGATCTTCTTCAGTCCGGTGCGGGTCTCGTACCTGTCCCGGCCGGTGCGCACCGGCACCGGCCCGAACACCAGCCGCGAACCGTCCTGCACCCAGCTGAGCTGCCGCGTGAGGTCGACGCAGGCGATGCGGCCCTTGTTGGTGGGGCACTTGCGCGCCGCGTTGGGGTTACGCCCCGCCGCGTTCTGCGCGTTGATCAGCTTCATGACGCCCCAGGTGACGGGGCCCGCGTAGCCGATGGTCGGGCTGATGCCGTGGTTGATCTGGAATCTCTGCGTCGCGCGGCAGTCCCCCGAGGACTGCCGACCGTCGACGGGACGGCCGAGGAACTTCTCGACCTGCCTCTGGTACGGACCGGTGTCCGCCGTGCACGACGTCGCCGCCTGCGCCGGTGCCGTACCGAGCGCGACGGACAGCGGCACCACCATGCCCGCCATGCCCAAAGCGACCGCCGTACGGCGGCGCCATGCCCGCCACGCCCCGAATCCTGCCTTTACCCCCATTGCGCGCTCCCTCCGGGCTTGCCCTTGACGGGTAAGACAGTCGAAGAGTGCGTCGGGTTGCGCTTACAGGTGCGATTTCCCCCATTCCGCCCCTTCCCGCCCCCGGGTTGGCCCAGCAGGAGCAGGGACGGGACGTCAGCGGGTCAGGTCCAGAGCACGGCGATGAAGATGTTCACCGTCGTCAGCGCGCCGACCGCGCCGAAGACCGCGGGCTCCACCTTCTCCTCGTCCCGCTTCACGTACACCAGGCCCAGGATCACGATCAGCAGCGCCAGCTTGACGCCGATCTTGACGTTGTTGACGGTCTGATCGTCCGCCTGGTTCAGCCCGACCAGTGCCGCGCCCGTGACCAGCATGGTCAGCGCGCCGTGCAGCATCCCCGGCGTCATCCGCGCGCCGTCCCCGCGTATCGCCGTGAGCTGGGAGAGGAAGCCTCCCAGCAGGGCGGCGATGCCGACGATGTGCAGGCCGACGAACACATTGATGAGTACGTCCATGGCACCGGAGACTAGCGCCGCTCATATCACCGCCAGTCACCCGGGTGCACCCCGATCGGCACATCGGTCACAGCCGCCCCGATCCCGCCCACCCCGCGCCGCCCTCGTGATCAGCAGGCGCCACCGGGGGGACGAATCCGTCCACCTCCGGTCATCTCAGCGTGCCGCGCCGCCGACCGGCCTAGCTTCCCCCCAAGAAGCACGCCCCCCACGAAAGGTGAATCGCCGCAGTGGCGCCGCAGCCCCCCACGAAGCCGAAGCAGCGGCACCGCTCGTCGCTCACCGGCACCACCCTCCGCACCGCCGCGACCCTCGCCCTCGCGGGCGTCGCCTCAGCGACCGCCCTCCCGGGCATCGGGCACGCCGAGCCCCGTCTGACGCCCGACCAGGTGAAGGCCAAGGTCGCGGCGTACGAGCGGGAGGCGGAGGAGGCCACCGAGAAGTACGACGGCGCCCGGGCCGCGGCCGAGAAGGCGCAGCGGTCCCTCCACCGGTTACGCGACGAGGCCACCCGCCGCACCGCCCGCCTCAACACGGCGCGCAACGCCCTCGGCTCCGTCGCCACCGCCCAGTACCGCTCCGGCACCGTCGCCCCCGCCCTTCAGCTGGCCCTGTCCTCCTCCCCCGGCCAGTACCTCCAGCGCGCCTCGCTCGCCGACCGCGCGGGCGACCGCCAGGCGGTGACGATCGCGCGCATCACCCGCGAGGAGCGGTCACTGCGCCGCGTCCGGGACAAGGCGGACGACCGCCTCCGTACGCTGCGCGCCGCGCAGGCCGCCGCCTCCCGCCACAAACACGCGGTCCAGGACAAGCTGGCCGCGGCCGACGCACTGCTGGCCAAGCTGACCCGCGCCCAGCGCGACCGCCTCCGCGCCGCCCAGGACGCCCGGAGCGCCCCTGACGCCCGTACCGCGTCGACGCCCCGGCACGGCGCCCCCGCCCGGACGGGCAGCCGGGCGGCCCGCGCCATCTCCTTCGCGTACGAGGCGATCGGCAAGCCGTACGTCTGGGGCGCGACCGGGCCGTACGGCTACGACTGTTCGGGCCTGACCCAGGCCGCGTGGCGCGCCGCCGGGGTGTCCCTGCCGCGTACCACCTACACCCAGATCAACGTGGGCCGCCGCATCGGGCGCGGCGAACTGGCCCCCGGTGACCTGGTCTTCTTCTACTCCGGCGTCAGCCATGTCGGCCTCTACATCGGCAATGGCCTGATGATCCACGCCCCGCGCCCCGGCGCCCCGGTCCGGGTGGCCCCGATCGACCAGATGCCCTTCGCGGGCGCGGCCCGCCCGGTCTAGGACCGGCCTAGGCGCGGAGGAAGGGCAGCAGGTGGTCGAGCAGCGCGTCCGGGCTCTCCTCGGGCACGTAGTGCCCGCAATCCGGAAGCACGACGCTGTCCAGCCGCTCGGTCACCGGGGCGAGCAGGGCGCCGAGGCGTTCGCCCTGGCTGCGGGCTCCGGCGACGCCCAGGACGGGCATGCGGAGCGGATGCTGCTTGCGCCGCTCGTTCTGGGCGATGTTGTCGTCCGTGGCCCGGTAGTACTCGAAGCTGGCGCGCAGCGCTTCGGGGTCGCGGGCCAGGGTTTCGACGTAGAAGCCGACGACTGAGTCAGGCAGCGGCCGCGCGGCCTTGGTGCGGAACTGGTCGCCGTAGTAGATGTGCTCGCGGCCGCGGACGAGCTGTTCGTTGATGTCGCGCTTCCGGTTGAAGGAGAAGTGCCACAGCAGGTCGTTCTGTGCCTCGGGGCCGAAGACGGGGATGGCGGGCGCGAGGCCGGGGATCATGGCGTCGAGCAGGGCGAGGCGTTCGACCACGTCGCCGTGGTCGGCGGCGAGGGCGTAGCCGATCCACATGCCGACGTCGTGCCCGGCCATCGCGAAGCGTTCGTGGCCGAGCACCCGCATGAGGGCGACGAGTTCGGCCGCCACGGTTCCGGTGTCGTAGCCGTCGCGGGGCTTGTCCGACGGCCCGACGCCGCGCGGGTCGACGGCGACGACGCGGAAGTGTTCCGCGAGGCGCGGCATGACGTGGCGCCACACGTACCAGTTCTGCGGCCAGCCGCCGACGAGGAGCAGCGGCCGTCCGGCGCCGCCCTGCACGGTGTGCAGGTCGACGTCGCCGACGCGGACGAGGGTGCTCTCGAAGACGTCCGGGAAGTTGTCGGGGAGCCAGGGGACACCGCTCACGGTGCCGAAGCCGGTGATCGGCCGGGTGGTTGTGGTGGTCATGTTGTTCTCCTTGCGCATGTGTCGGGTCAGGGTGACGGGGACGGTGAAGGCCGGCGACCGGCCCCACCGACCGTCCGGCCGAGGAGGGCGATCGCGGTGAGGAGCGCGGCGAGGAAGCCGGAGAACCACAGCGTCGCTGTCGTCGGGTCGGTCAGCTGTGCGGCGAGGCCAAGTCCGAGGGAGGTGAGGACGAGGCCCGTGTAGGCGGCGAGGAAGAAGGTCGCCAGGGCCTCCGCGCGCACGTCCGCGGGCGCGGCCTCCGTGATCAGCGCGACCGCGCTCTTGAAGAGCGTGCCGGCGCCGATCCCTGCGATGACGCCTCCCGCGATGAAGAGGACGGGGTCCGCCCGCACCATGCCTACGGCGACGGCGGCGCATCCGGCGGCTTCCGCGGCGACGCCGAGGGTTCGGCGCGCTGCGGGCCGTAGGGCGCCGGTGAGGCTCTGGCCCAGTACCGCGGCGGCGAAGACGGCGAAGACGGCGGTGCCCGCGACGGCCGGCGACGTCTGGTGCAAGGTGGTCGCGACGAATCCCGGCGCCAGGGACGTGAAGAGCCCGAAGAT
Source organism: Streptomyces botrytidirepellens (assembly GCF_003721215.1). Taxonomy (NCBI): domain Bacteria; kingdom Bacillati; phylum Actinomycetota; class Actinomycetes; order Kitasatosporales; family Streptomycetaceae; genus Streptomyces; species Streptomyces botrytidirepellens. Next base: position 22,406 of record NZ_RIBZ01000328.1, on the reverse strand, counting down.
CGCCAGGGCCGCGCAACCGCATGCCACCGCCAGGCAGAAGGGTCCGGCGCCACCGTGGGGACGCACCCGCTGCATGCGGTACGGCACCGGGCGGGCGGGGCGGTCCACGGTCTCCGGCAGGGCGGTGACGGCGACGGCCCCGGCGACGAGCAGCACCGCGAAAACGGCGTAGGGCGTATGGATCGGGGCCGGGGCGTACGCCGCGAGCACTCCGGCGACCAGCGGGCCGACGCCGAGGCCGCCGACGTTCGCCGCCGTCGACACAGCCTCGAAGCGTCCCGCCTGCCCGGCCGTGGGCCGTGAGCGTATGTGGAGGTCCTGGAGGTAGGCGGTGGCCGTCGGGGTTGCCATGCCCACGCCCAGTCCGGTGACGAACCGGCCGAGGAGAAGGCCGGGGAGAGCGGGCCACACGAGGAAGAGGGCCGCCGCGGCCAGCTGGCACAGGAGCGCCCCGACGAGGACCGGGCGACGGCCGGTGCGATCAGAGAGGTGACCGGCGGCCACCAGGCCGACCGCCACGCCTACCGCGTACACCGCGAACACCACCGTCACGGTGAACGAACCGAAGCCGTCACGCTCCTCGTAGAGCGGATACAGCGGCGTCGGCACGGTCGAGAACGCGGTGGTGACGGCGAACACCACGGCCACGACCCAGAACCCCATCCGGTGCCGCCCGGAGCCGGGCGGGTCGCCGCGGGAGGCCTGAGACCTTCTGTCCGGGGGTTCCACGATGACATCGGGGAGCCGTTTCAACTGGTTCATGCGAACCTGTTTAAACGGTTCGTCTTGATGATGTCAAACGTTGGCCTCCGGGCTGCGGGGCGCCTACGATGAACCCCTATGACCGGTTCACCTACCGCCGCCGGAGGCTTCCGGCTCGGCAACGAGATCCTGGCGTTCCGCTTCGTCGCCACCCTCAGCGAGCGGCGCGGCGACGCAGCGGTGGAGCGCATCCCCACCCCGGACCGGCTCCGGGCCTGGCTCCTCGCCAACGAGCTGGGCAGCGCGGACATGCCGATCTCCGATGCCCTCCTGCGGGACGCCCGCGAACTGCGCGAGGCCATCCACCGGGCCGGTACCGCCGTCGCCACCGACGGCGTGCCGGACCCGGCGGACGAGGACCTGCTGAACCGCTGGACCGCACGTCACCGGGCGCGCCTCGTCCTCACCGGCGGGCGGGCCCGGTGGCGACTCCCGGACAGCGACCCCGCCCGCGCGGCGCTGGCCGTCGTCGCCGTCGACGCCGTGGCGACGCTCGGCGCGCACCACAACGACGGCGAGGGCAACGGCCACGGCAGCCACGGCGACGGCGTGATCAAGCGCTGCGAGCAGCGCACCTGCGGAGGGCTCTTCCTGGACACCAGCCGCGGCCGGCGACGGCGCTGGTGCTCCATGGCGACCTGCGGAAACAAGGTGAAGAAGGCGAACCTCAAGAGCCACCTCAACAGCCACAGGGCGAACGAATAATCGCTTGCCCCCGGCGATGGCGGTGGATCGAATGACCCGCATGGTCACCCAGGCACGCCCGCCACGGCGCGAAGACGGCTCATCCGTCCAGATCGGCGCTCTCGTTCCGCTCACCCGGCCCGGCTGGATCGAGGCAGGCCACCACCTGCTCGCCGGACTGGAGTTGGCCGCATCCGACGTCAATGACGCCGGTGGGATCGGCGGACGGCCACTGGAGCTGGTGGTCCGGGACACCGCGGCCGATCCACAGAAGGCCGCGGCGGCCGTGGACGAGTTGGCCGGTCTGGGCGTGGCCGCCCTGGCGGGTGAGTATCACAGCGTCGTCGCCCGCGCCGCTGCCACCAGGGCAGACGCCCTCGGCCTGCCGTACCTCTGCTCGTCATCGGTTCTCGACGCGCTCACCGAACAGCCGACGGAATGGGTCGCGCGCCTCTCCCCGCCGCAGTCCCGCGGCTGGCGGATCTACGCGGACTTCCTCCTCGGCGCGGGCCACCGCCGCATCGCCGTGGCGACCCAGCCGAGCGCCTACTGGGCAGCCGGGACCCGCATTCTGCGGGACCATCTCGCGCCACGCGGCGGCAGCGTCATCGAACTCGACATGAACGCGCTCACCCCCGCAGCCGTGTGCGACGAACTCGCCGCCCATCGTGCGACGGCTCTCCTTCTCCTGGTCGGCCACCCGGAGCCGGCCGTGCCGATCGTCACGTCCGTCCGCCGCGACCGGCGCCTCGCGGAGGTCATGATCGGTGCTCCGGCCGGGCAGCCGGAATTCGCCGAATGGGCGGCGTTGCTGGGCGACGACGGCGCCGCGGTCCCGTTCCTGCGCTATCTGCCCGAGCGCCTCACCCCACTCGGTGAACGAGTCGAGAAGGCCCTGCGCGAGCGGCTGGCCGAAGCGCCGCCCTCCTTCGTCGCGTACGAGGGCTACGACACGGTCACCGTCCTCGCCGACGTACTGCGGTCCCACGGCGACGCGGACCGGGCGCGCATCGCCGCGTCATGGCCGAGCGTCGCGGTCGACGGCACCCGCGGGCGGATCCGGTTCTCCCGCACGCCGGGCATCAGCGTGTGGCAATGGGCTTCGCCGCCCGTCCAGGTCGTCGACCGGGATCCGGCGGGAGCGGAACCCGGTCGCTTCCGGGTCCTGCACACCGGCTGAGACTTCACACCGGCTGAGACCTTCACACCGGTTGAGACACCACGGCAGCCGTGATCGGCTCCTGGAGTTCCGTCACCCACTCGTCGTGGTTGTCCGGGCACTCCAGGTAGATCTCCCGCGGGTACCCGGCCGAGCGGTAGCCGTTGGCCTCGATCCAGCGGCCCAGGGTCTGGATGGTCGGCAGGACCGTTTCCATCGAACCCCGGTGGACGATCGCCGCCGCCTGGTCGACCGGCGGCAGGTCCACGACCCGCAGCCCGTCGACCTCCTGCACCGGGGCCGCGACCTCGATCCCGGCGTGGATGAGGACACCGCCGTCCGGCGCGTCCTCGTAGTACGCGACACCGGGCCCGGTCGGCGCGATGCCCGCCGCCGCCAGGCGCGGCAGCAGTTCCCCGTACAGCGGCTGGATGACCGGCCCGATGGCGTCGAACCCCGGGGCCACACCGGTCAGTTCGGCGATGCGCACGCTCGGCAGGCTCTTCACTGCGACGTCGTTGGAGGACATCTGTCCCTCACTCTCGATCGACCGGAGCCTCGCCTCGACCCGCACCAGCCGCGCCGCCGCGGCCGTCATCGCGGCCTCCAGATCGGCCCGCCGCACCCGCAGCATGGTCCGCATGTCCTCGGTGGTGACCTTCTCCTCCAGGATCTCCCGGACCTGCTGAAGGGTGAAGCCGAGGTCTTTGAGGGCGATGATGCGGTTGAGCCGGGCCAGCTGGGCGGCGGTGTAGTACCGGTAGCCGGTGGCGGGATCGACCCGGGCGGGGTGCAGCAGTCCGGTCGCGTCGTAGTGGCGCAGCATCCGGACCGACACCCGCCCGTGCCGGGCGAAATCTCCGATGGTGAACATGATGTCTTCAGTCCACAGCCTCACACGGTGTCACGGTCAAGCATCGTGGCGCTTGACCTTACCCTCAGGGGCAAGGTTTAGCGTTCATCGAGGTGAGAGACATGCGGATCGGTGAGCTGGCCCGCCGGGCGGGCGTGACGACCAAAGCGGCGCGCTACTACGAGTCGCTGGGGCTGCTGACGCCGGGGCGGCTGGCCAACGGCTACCGGGACTACGACGAGCACGACGTACGGCTCGCCCGCGAGATCCGGGCGCTCAGCGGGCTCGGGATTCCCGTGGAGCGCACCCGGCCGTTCCTGGACTGCCTGGCGGTCGGCCACCGGCACGCCGACGACTGCCCGGCGTCGCTGGCCGGGTACCGGCAGGCGATCGACGAGCTGTCGCAGCGCATCGCGGGGCTCACGGCCCGCCGTACGGCGCTGATCGCGCAGCTCCAGGAGGCCGCCCACCGCAACAGCCGTGTCTCCCCGGTCCCACCGGCCGACGAAGGAGCGCACCCGATGAGCGACGTCCCGATGAACGACTACCTCAGCCTGCCCGCCGACCTGCCCGTCCCCGAGGACGACGGCGCGACCGCCCATCTGCCCGGCACGAAGCTGCCGCCCCTGGAACTGCGCACCACCGGCGATACGACGGTCCGCCTCGACGCCCTCGGCCCGGGCCGCACCGTGCTCTACGTCTACCCCCTCACCGGCCGCCCGGGCACCGACCTGCCCGAGGGGTGGGACACGATCCCCGGCGCCCGCGGCTGTACCCCCGAAGCCTGCGGCTTCCGCGACCACTACCAGGAGCTGCTGGACGCGGGCGCGGTCCGGGTGTTCGGCCTGTCCAGCCAGGACACCGACTATCAGCGCGAGGTCGTCGAACGGCTCCACCTGCCCTTCGACATGCTCTCCGACCCGACACGGAGCCTGGCCCGGGCGCTGGACCTGCCGACGTTCGAGGTCAGCGGGCTGACGCTCTACAAGCGGCTGACGCTGCTCCTCCGCGACGGCGTGATCGAGCACGTCTTCTATCCCGTCTTCCCGCCGAACGAGCACGCCGCCCAGGTGCTGACCTGGCTGCGCGATGCCCCTCACTGACCCCTCACCCGTGCCGCCCGGTCCGTCGACACCGACCCGGGCCCGGGCGGAGTCCGAGCGGCTCCAGCGGACGCCACGCCCGCGCCCAGGTCGCCGCGGTGCTCGACCAGCTGGGGCTGGGCGCTAACCCCAACCGCTCGCCCCCGGGCGCGGGATCAGCGGCCGGTCGCCAGCCGCCCTTCGATCTGCGTCCGCAGCCTCACCGCCCGCACGTCCCGGTAGCCGTCCAGGAGGCGCAGGGCGTCGCCCCAGTGCCGACGGGCGGTCGCCACACCACCATCGTCTGCCGCGGCGGTCAGTGTGGCGGCGGCGAGGCCGTCCAGCGCGATGGCCTGCTGCCATGCGTCGCCGAGTTCCCGTTGCACGGCGGCGGCGCGGCGGTGGAAGCCGGATGCCTCGTCGTTGCGGTCGAGGCGGCGGTACGTCTCGCCGGTGCCCTGCCAGGCGAGGGCTTCGCGGCCGCGATCGCCGAGGCGGCGGTGCAGGACGGCGGATCGCTGGTACGAGGTCAGCGCCGCGGTGAACCTGCCGACGGCTTGCTGCGCGTCGCCCACGTACAGCAGCCAGAAGCCCTCCGCCACTTGGTCGCGCAGCTCCAGCGCGATGTCCAGGGCCTCGTGGGCCACCTGTAGGGCCTCGGCGGTTTCACCGCGTTCCCGCAGCACCGCGCTCCGAAGGCGCAGGGCATTGCCCACGCTGCGCTTGTTCCCCGTCCTGTGGTGGACGGCCAGGGCCTGATCGAGTTGGTCCGCCGCGTCCGTGAGGCGTCCCGCCTCAAGGTGCACCATCGCCAGATTGGCGCGGGTGACGGCTTCCCAGTGCTCCGCACCGAACCCCTGAAAGAGGTCGATGGCGCGCACGAAATGATCCTCGGCGTCGCCCAGTTGCCTCGTACGCACCGCGATCAGCCCCAGAGCGTTCAGTGCGGCGGCCTCACCTCGCGCATCGCCCAGCTCACGCCGGATCGTCAGCGCCTCCTGGTGCGCGTCCCGGCTTTCCGTGAGGCGGTTGAGCTGACGGTGGGTGAAGCCCCGGCTCTGGAGGAGCCCGGCTTCCCCGGCGCGGTCCCCGAGGCGCCGTACGGCGTCGCGACNGGAGGAGCCCGGCTTCCCCGGCGCGGTCCCCGAGGCGCCGTACGGCGTCGCGACCGATCTCCCCTGCCACCAGCCATTCCGCGACGGGGGCGGAGGGTGCCCGAGCGCTCCAGAGCACTGCGGCCAGCCGCCAGGCGTACAGATCGAGCCCGGCTTTCTCTGCGGCGCGCACTGCGGCGATGAGGTTCTTCCGCTCCCGTTCGACCCAGTCGACGGCCTGGTCGTAGTCGGAAAACGACAGCGGGGCGACCTGCTCGTCCGCCGGATCGAGCGCGAGGCGGTCACGGGCGGGCGCCATCAAGCCCTGTACGGCGTCGGCCGTGTGCAGATACCAGTCGAGGACGCGCCGCAGTACGGCGGCGCGGCTGTCGGGCGTCTCCTCCAGCCGGGCCTGATCCGTCGCGTAGGCCCGGAGCAGATCGTGGAAGGCGAAGCGGTCCGGGGCCGTCTGTTCCAGCAGATGCGCGCCGACGAGCACGTCCAGCAACTGCCGGGCCGCGCGCCCGCTGATCCCGGCGAGGGCGGCGGCGGCCGCGATACCGAACTCGGGCCCCGGGTGCAGCCCGAGCAGCCGGAAGAGGCGCGCCGCGTCCGGGGACAGCGCCCGGTAGGACCAGGCGAAGACGGAACGCACCGCGTCGGCGTCCTGCTCGTCCCCCGTGCTCAGCGCATCCCACAACCCCGACTCGTCCCGTAGATCGGCGATCAGCTCGTCCAGCCGCATATGGGGGTGGCACGCCGCGCGCTCCGCCGCGATACGCAGCGCCAGGGGCAGGCGGGCGCAGAGCCGGGCGAGTTCGACCAGCTTCTCCGCATCGTCCTCGGGCCGATAGCCGGAGGTCACGGTCCGTAAGAGAGCCACGGCTTCCGGTTCGGGGAGGGTGCCGAGGGTGATGCGCTGTGCCCCGTCCCGTACGGCGAGCCCGGACAGCCGCCCGCGGCTGGTGACGACGACGAAGCAACCGGAGTGGCCGGGCAGCAGCGGCCGCACCTGGGCGGCGGTCGCGGCGTTGTCCAGGACGACGAGGACCCGGCGGTCGGCCAGCAGAGACCGGAACAGGGCGGCCGCGGACTCGGTGTGCGCCGGAACCGCGTTCGCGGGAACGCCGAGCCCGGTGAGGAACCGGTGCAGCGCCTCCTGCGCGGTGACCGGCTCGCCGGGGTCGTAGCCCCGCAGATTGACGTAGAGCTGGCCGTCGGGGAAGTGGACCTTCACCTGGTGCGTTCAGCGCAAGGCGAGCGAGGTCTTCCCCGCGCCCGCCGTACCCGCGATGACGCACACCGCGACGATGACGGGGTCGCCGCCGTCCCGCTCGGACAGGATCGCGTCCAGGCGGTGCAACTCGTTGGCGCGGTTGACGAAGCCCCTGACGTCGGCGGGCAGTTGTCGCGGTACGACCCGCGCGGGGCCGTCCGGCTGCGGGTTGTTGTGGAAGTGGACTCCCCCGCTGATGGCTCCCGCCTGTATGACATCGCGAGCGGCGCCCGACAGATCGTTGGCCGTGTCTCCCGGGCGTCCCTCGTCTGCGTCGTCCTTACTGATCGCCCTACTCCGCATTCATCCGCGGGGGAGGAAGGGGGGCCACGTGGCGCTCGAAGTAGGGCAGCAGATCCTCCCCCTCCTCGTAGAGCTGCCCGATGAAGCCCTCCCAGCTCTTGATCAGCTCAGGGTCGCGGAAGCGAATGGCCCCGTCCAGGGCGCCCGCCTCGTTGTAGAGGACCTGGTAGAGGACCCGTCCGCCGACCACGACCACCTCCGGCAGCGGCCGTCCGCCTCCAGCGCGCTCCACTCTCCGGGGCCGATGACACGGATCTTCTTTCCCGCCTCGGCCTGCACCCGCAGCGAGTGCAACTCCCACTGGAGGTAGGCCGTCAGCGGCTCTTCCACGACCCGGACGCGGTGAAAGACGGTATTGCGTTCCTGGTCCTTGCGAACCCCTTCGGCAAGGCTCTCCCGCTTCTCCTCGAGGAGTCGCAGTGATTCCTCCCAACGGCCCAAGCAGAAGGCGTCCCAGCTGCTGCCCTTGTCCTGGAAGTCCTGCTGCCGCTCGAACTTCCAGCTGTCCACATCGCGGATCGCGCCGCGGTGCACCCGGAAGTCGGCCCGGTACTCCGCGATGGCCAGCCGGTCCCCCTGGGAAGGGGCCAGTTCAAGGGCGCTCCGGTCAAGCATCGGCGATGTCCGGCTTCGCCGAGCGGAGCATGGCTCCCGGGATGATCACGAGGCGTTCATCCGCTGCGAGGGTTACGCCTGCGGGCAGCCGAGTGGCATAAGCATCCGTACGATCCCGCCCCACGATCGCGATATCGCCGTTGTCGAGCTCCCAGATGTCCGGGCAGTCGTCCTCATCGCTCGTCACGCCGAGTTCTTTGGCCGACCTCCCCAACCGCCGCGCGAACGCCGCAGATAAATCAGCATCCCAGGGACGAGCCATAGCGCCTCCCACCTCACACACCTCAATTGCTTACAAAGAGTATGGGCACCGACTACGCACGGCAACGTCGGCGGTGGGCGACAGACCGCCCTCGAACGCCGTACGGCTCACGCGGGAGATCCGGGCGCCAGGTGCTGACCTGGCTGCGCGACACCTCTCGCTAATCAGCTGTCCCAGGTTCCACTACCCAGCGTGAGGGATAGCCGGTGATGGCCTCGATCTGGTCGTAGTCCCCGCCGTAGTGGAGGACGGTCGCCCCATGCCGCTGGGCCGTGGCGGCGATGAGAAGGTCGGCCATCGAGAGGGCCCGATGATTCCCCTTGGCGATGGCCTGGCGCTGGATGTCGAGTGCGGCATCCCAGACCTCGTCGGGACATGGCAGGTAGTCGAAGCCGGTCAGCCAGCGCCGCAGCTGGTCGACTTCGTTCGCGTTGCGGGCGGAGTAAAGGATCTCGACCTCTACGGCTCCGGTCACGCAGAGCAGCCCCCGCTCGTGCAAGGGATTCAAGGCCTCCCGGACGGCCGGTCTGGTACGTCGAGCGAGGGCGGACTTGTCGATGAGGTAGCGAGGGCTCACGCAGCCGCCTGGTCATGCGGCCCGGATGACGCCTCGTCGCGAGCGTCATAGGTCAGGTCGATCTCTCCGCTGTCGATCGCGTCAAAGAACTCCTGCCTCCGCAGCCGCTTCACCACCTCAAAGAGGGCAGCGTTCACTGTCCCCACCTTGGTGCTGGTGCCGAGAGCCTTCTGCGCCTCGGCCAACAGGTCATCGTCCAGATCAATCACCGTGCGGGCCATGTCGGCCTCCTCCAGTTCCCGGGGCGCCTGCACCCCGATGATATCGAATCGAGCACCCATGAGATATCACTGCGGGCCGGGGTCGCCGCGGTGCTCGACCAGCTGGAGCTGAGCGCGTAGCGCGGGCAGCGCGGTCCCTGCCCAGGACGCGCCTCGGCCTTCAGCCCCCGGTAGGGGTACAGCGACAGGTCGGGCCGTTGTTCGAGGAAGAGCCGCACGAGCCACATGACGATCTCCCCGCGGTTTCCGTCCTGGGCAGGCTTCATCTCCAGCTTCCCGTTGATGCACTCCAGCCAGACCGTCTCCGGCGCCGTACGGGCCAGCTCTTCGAACTCATCGACCAGCATCTGGGGGCGGCGCGTGGGCACGGTTTCCGGCATGGGATCAGCCTTCGTGCGTACGGACATCGGACCGGATCGCCGCCGCACGGCGGTGGACCTCGGTCGGCGACAAGCCGCCCGGCGGCAGCGGCTCCGCCTCACCCCGGCAGGGGCGGCAGAGGCCGCCGGGGAGTGCCGTGGGCGGGCCGGGGCGGCCGCAGTCGGTGCACTCCAGGAGTCGGCTGATGGTGATCTCCGCACGCGGCTCCGGTACGGGCTCCGGAGGCAGCTTGGCCTCCAGCCGGGTACGGGCCAGCGCGGCCGGGCTGTGCACCGGCACAGGCAGGCCGGACGTCAGCGCCTGGACGAGGCGGGCGGGGTCGGCGTCGCGCGCCAGCCAGGCCGCGGCGCGGGATTCGAGACGGGCACAGTCGGCGGCCGAGAGGGTCATCCGGGGGTCCGCGCGCCCCAGGGACGCCAGGACGTCGTACGCGGGGGTTCTGGTGGGAGCGGCAGCCGGGGGTACGGCGGCGGGACGGGGCTCCGGCGCGTCGTCGCCGCGCACGAACGCCTCCCACCACTCCTCCGCGCGCGCCGTCCGCGAGAAGAACGTACGGGTCACCCAGCGCGCCCCGTCCTCCGTGATGTGGTGCTCGCGGACGCGCCGCAGATGACCGGCCTCCGACAGCCGCCGCAGGGCCGTCGCACAGGCCATCTGGCCGTAGTCGGGGAGGCACTTGGCGAGCGTCTTGGCGTCAATCGCGGCGCCGTCCGGCAATCGGTCGATGTACGCGGCGATGGCCGCCTCACGCCTGGGCAGATGTGCGAAGTCGTCCGCGCGACGCGGGGATTGGCGGGGTGCGCTGCGCTTGCCGTAGCCGGGGTTGGCCAGGGGGTGTGCGGAGGCGTGCGGGGCAGCGCTAAAGTCGGCTGAAGCCATGAGATCGAGTCCTTTTCGATCTTGTAGGTCAGGCCCCGGTTTGGTGTTGGCGCACCGCCGGGGCCGTTTGCTTGCTGCCGCGAACGCTAGACCGATACCACCGTGCGTGGCAAGCCGGTCACATTATGTGCATGGGGGAGGGTGGGTGGGTTTGCATAACCCACCCGTTCCTTGGATAAAGCGCTCAGGTCTCGGCGCCCGAAGCTCAGCGCGCGATGGCCCGACACCAGTCGTCGACGGTCGTGACGTCCGCCTGGCGCGGGAAGAGTTTCTCCAGCAGGAATCGATGCACGTCCGGGTCGGGGTCCAGGCAGCCGTCCGCCAGGACGGTGAGGCCGAAGTCCAGGTCGGCGGCCTGGTACAGCGTGGTGAGCACGACGGCACCGGTGGCGATGCCGGTGAGCACGAGACTGTCGATGTCCCGCGCCCTGAGCACCAGGTCGAGGTCGCTGCCCGAGAAGGCGCTGGCGCGCCTCTTGGTGACCACGGTGTCGCCCGGCCGGGGCGCGACGTCGGGGTGGATCTCCGTGCCCGGGTCTCCCTCGGTGAACAGGCCGTCCCGTACGAGGGCGTTCAGCACCTTGTTGCGGGTGCCCACTTCCGGGGCGCCGGGGCGCAGGGCGATGACGACGTAGATCACGGGAATGCCGGCCGCCCGGGCCGCGTCGGCGGCGCGGGCCAGCCGCGCGAGGTACGCGGCGTCGGCCTCGGCGATGTCGACGATGGACCGTTGGACGTCCATCACCAGAAGGGCACTGTTCGCCATGCTGTCCTTCCTTGACGTCAGGGTTCTACCATCCCTGATCATGCCCATGCGCAGAGAAGACGGCTACGAAATAGCCACCGACCCCAGCCGCATCGACCTGGCCCTGGTCCACCACTGGCTGTCGACCGACGCGTTCTGGGCACTCGGCCGCAGTCGCGAGACGGTCGAGCAAGCAGCGCGCGCTTCGGTCAACTTCGGCGTCTACGACTCCGCCGGAGCCCAGGTCGCCTACGCACGCGTCGTCACGGACCAGGCGACGTTCGCCTGGCTCTGCGACGTGTACGTATCGCCCCCGCACCGCGGTAGGGGGTTGGGCACGTGGCTGGCCGCCGCGGTCCGTGACCACCTCGCGCCCTACAACCTCAAGCGGGTGCTGCTGTCCACGCTCGACGCCCACGACGTCTACGCCAAGGCCGGTTTCGTCCCCTTCCCCACCCCCGAGAACCTGATGATCCTCGACTCGGGCACATCGACCACGTAGCGCCCACAGGAAGGGTGGACGGGTTGTGCCCGCGCACCCTTCCTTAGATAAATGCACACAGGTCTCGGCGCGCGACACTCCGTGCCGCCTACGATGGCCCCGTGACCGCAACTGGTCAGCTGATTGCCGCAGATTGACGATCGGGGCGCTGGAAGATGTCAGGAACGGACTGGATGTCATCGAGGTCGGAGTTCGCCCAGCCGCCGGTCGATCTCCGTACCGACGTGCCGCACTCCGCTCGCGTCTACGACTACCTCATGGGCGGCAAGACCAACTACGCGCCCGACCGCGCCGCCGGCGACGCCTCGGCGCGGGCCTGGCCCAGCCTGCCGACGTCCATGAAGCAGGCGCGCCACTTCATGCACCGTTCGGTGCGCCACCTGGTGCGGGAGCACGGCATGCGCCAGTTCCTCGACATCGGCACCGGCATCCCGACCCCGCCGAACCTCCATGAGGTCGCGCAGGAAATCGCCCCCGACGCGCGGGTCGTGTACGTCGACAACGACCCCATCGTCCTCACCCACGCCCGCCACCTGATGACGAGCACGGCGGAGGGACGGACCGAGTACATCGACGCGGACATCCGCGACCTCGACTCCATCCTCGGAGCCGACGAACTGGGCAACACGCTGGACCTGAAGCAGCCGGTCACGCTGTCCCTGATCTCGATCGTCCACTTCGTCATGGACGAGGACGATCCGCAGGGCCTGGTACGGCGGTTGATGGCGGAACTCGCCCCGGGCAGCGCGCTGGCCATCACCGTCTTCACCGGCGACACCGCCCCCGAGGAGGTCGCCGGGGTCGGCCGCGAGTACAACGAGCGCGGCATCCCCCTCCAGATCAGGAGCAAGGCCGAGGCCGAGCGGTTCTTCGACGGCCTGGAACTGCTCGACCCCGGCGTGACCCTGCTCCACCACTGGCGCCCGGACCACACCACGGAGGGGGTCCGGGACGAGGAAGTCGCGATGTACGGAGGCGTCGCGCTCAAGCGGGGCTGACGGCGGTGGCAGCGAAGGCTATGAACTCCGCCCAGGCGTCCGGGGCGAGGGCCAGTTGGGGTCCGGCGTTCAGCTTTGAGTCCCGGACGTGGATGGTGTGGGGGCAGGTGGCGACCTCTATGCAGTTGCCGCCCTGGGTGTCGCTGTAGCTGGACTTGGCCCACGGTGCGGCCACCTCTACGCAGGCGCCGCCTTCGCTATTGCTGTAGCTGGACTTACGCCACGACAGGGCGACTTCGACGCAGTTGCCGCCCTCGCTATTGCTGTAGCTGGACTTGAACCATGCAAGCTCGTTGCTCATAGCTCCTCCGCCAACTTTCTGATGAAGTCTGCCGACGCCTCGGGGCTGAGGGCCTGCCGGAGGATCATGGCATGGCGCTGGTTGATGATGCTGACCTTCGGCGGGTCGGCATACAGCACACCCGTGGTCTGCCCCTCCTCGTACACAAGGTGCTCGTGGTCGGGCGTCTCCAGCAACACGAAGGGGCCCAGAAGCCCCGGGTGCGTTCCCCCGAAGGGCACGACCTGGATCGTCACGTTGCGCCGCTTGCCCACCTCCAGCAAGTGATGCAACTGCCGTACGTGCATGTCCTTGTCGCCGATCGGGAAACGCAGAGCGGCCTCGCCGATCAGGAAGTTGAACGCCCTGGTCTGCTTGTCCAGCAGAGCTTGACGCTCCATCCGGGCCGCGACCCGCGCATCGATGGTTTCGTCATCCAGCGGCGGACAGTGGTCGCCGATCAGGGCCTCGGCGTACTCCTTCGTCTGAAGCAGTCCCGGGATGACCAGTGCCTCGAATCCGTTGAGGACGATCGCCTCGGCCTCGTACCGGATGAAATCCTGCGAGTACGACGCGAACTTATCCGGCTTCAGGTACTCCTGACCCGCCAGCAACAACCCCCGCGCCCCGAACATCTGGTCCGCGACCTGAAGCAGCCGCAGGGCAGGCTTACGCCGCCCCTGCTCCATGGACTTGATGGTCTCGTACTCGTAGTTGGCCTCTTTGCCCAGCTGCTCGCGGCTGACCCCGGCCTGCATACGCCACAGTTTGATCTGGTTGCCGCAATACCGCCAGGACATCGGCGACTGCGAACCACCCTCCGTAACCGTCATCGCGCCCTCTCTCCCATGAGGCACCTGCGGTACGCATACGCAGCGTACCGACGTCGTTACTGCGGCACAGTACGCCTGACCAGCAGCATTCCGGTCATGAATGCACCAACTCCCCCACTTCCGATGGACATCGAATGGCGGCTCCCCCGCCACCCCCGCAGCGTGGGCCGGGCGCGGACGCTGCTGCGTGAGCAGGTTCGTACGTGGCAGATCCCGGAGGCCCAAGCGGAGGTCGCCGTGCTGCTGCTCAGCGAGCTGGTGACGAACGCCTGCCGCCACGCGCGCGTTTCCCCAGGTCGGGAGGTCCGCGCACGCTGCGTGGTGCGTGACGAGAAACTGTGCGTCGAGGTGTCGGACGCGAGCGAGGTGATGCCGAAGCCCCGGCAGGTGACGGCGGAGGACGAGTCGGGGCGGGGGCTGGCGCTGATCGCGGCGCTCGCGGACGCGTGGGACGCGCATCCGCGGGCGTGCGGGATCGGCAAGACGGTGTGGTTCGAGCTGAAGCTGATCGCGGCTGCGTAGCGACTACGTAAGCGCCGCGAGGCCGTTCGCGAGCAGGTCGAAGGCGTGCTCGGCGTCGCGTACGGCGCCCGGGTAGCGCTCGTCGGCGGCCTCGCCCGCCGCCAGGCGCTGGAAGTTGTCCGCCGACAGCGCCCACTGCACGGCGATGACCTGGACGGCGGCCAGGCGGGCGGTGAGGTCCGGCGCGTCCGTGGTCTCGCGCAGGGCCTCGGCGAGGGCGCGTTCGCCGCCCGCCTTGAAGCGCTGCATGCGGTCGACCAGGGCCGGGGTGCCGTAGATCAGCTCGGTGAGGGTGATCACCGCGGGGTGGTCGTTGATGCCGGTGATCGGGTCGCGGCGGCGCAGGCCGTCGAGGAAGTGGTCGCGCAGGGCGGCGAGCGGGGTGGTGTGCGCCGGGCGGGCGCGTACGACCCGGGCCGCTTCCTGCTCGTGGTCGGCCATGCGGTGCACCACGAGGTCTTCCTTGGTGGGGAAGTACGCGAAGAGCGTGCGCTTGGAGACCTCGGCGGCCTCGGCGATCTCGGCGACGGAGACCTGGGTGAAGCCGCGTTCGAGGAAGAGGGCGATGGCGGCATCGGAGATCGCCGTACGCGTCCGCTGCTTCTTGCGTTCGCGCAGTCCTGGCTTGTCGGGCGTCGTCACGGCATCACGCTACCGCAGCGTGCTGCACTCGGGAGATTTCTGCACCTGGTATACATATCTACTGAGTGCAGCTACCGAGGGGACGTGGGACATGAGCGAGATCGAGACGGACGTCGTGATCGTGGGCGCCGGGCCGACCGGGCTGACGCTGGCGTACGAACTGGCGCTGGCCGGGGTGGAGACCCTGGTGCTGGAGAAGCTGCCCGGCCGCAACCAGCAGACGAAGGGCGGCGCGATCCAGGCCCGTACCGCCGAACTCCTGGAGTCGCGCGGGCTGCTGGAGCCGATGCGGCGCCGGGCGATCCCCGGCCCTCCGGTCGGCGCGAACTTCGCGCTGCTGCCGGTGCCGCTGGACTGCGGGCCCTGGGACACCCGGTATCCGTCCCCGGTCATGCTCCCGCAGTGGGAGATCGAAGAGGTGCTGGAGGAGCGGGCCACCGCGCTCGGCGCGCGGATACGGCGCGGCGCCGCCGTGACGTCGGTCGAGCCGGACGACGACGGGGTGACCGTGACCACGGCGGACGGCGGGGCGCGGGTGCGGGCGCGGTACGTGGTGGCGTGCGACGGGGGGCGCAGCGGGGTCCGTAAGGCGCTCGGCGTGCCGTTCCCGGGGCGGCCCGGCACGTATCTCGCCGTCCTCGCGGACATCCGGCTGTCTGCCGTGTCGCCGCTGGTGCCGCGCGAACGGGGGCAGATCAGCACGCTGACGCGCCAGGCGAACGGCTACTGGTCCATGCTCATCCCGATCGGCGACGACCGCTACCGGCTCACCTACGGGGCCTACGGGCGCGAGGACCCCAAGGACCTCACCCGGGACACCCCGGTCGGCGAGGACGAGATCGCCGCCGCGCTGCGGGCCGTGTACGGCGAGGAGACGGTGCTCAGCGGGGTGGACAACGCCTCGCGGTTCTCGGACGCGACCCGGCAGGTCGAGCGGTACCGGGAGGGCCGGGCGCTCTTCGCCGGGGACGCCGCGCACATCCACCCGCCGCTGGGCGCCCAGGGGTTGAACCTCGGCGTCCAGGACGCGTTCAACCTGGGCTGGAAGCTCGCCGCGACCGTCCAGGGCCGGGCCCCGGCCGGGCTGCTGGACACCTACCACGCCGAACGGCACCCGGTCGCGGCCCGGGTGCTGCACCACACCTCGGCGCAGCGGGTGCTGGCGGACCCCCGCCCCAGCGAGGACGTGGCCGCCCTGCGGGACATCTTCACCGAGCTGATGCGGCTGCCGGACACCAACCGGTATCTGTCCGGCCTGATCTCCGGCCTGGCCCTGCACTACGACGTACCCGGCGCGCACCCCCTCACCGGGCGGCGGGTCCCGGACGCCGAACTGACCACCCCGGACGGCCCGACCCGGCTGTCGGCCCTCTTCGGGTCGGGGCACGCCGTGCTGCTGGACGTGGCCGGGCTCGTCCCGGGCGACGTACGGCTACCGGGCCGCGTCGACCTCGTACGCGCCAAGCTCCCCGCCGACCAGGCCGACGTGGGCGCGGGCACGCTGCTCATCCGTCCCGACGGCTACGTCTGCTGGGCGGCGGACGACGCCGAGGCGTGCCGCGGGGAGTTGCCGCGCGCGATCGCCGCGCATCTGGTCGACGGGGCCGCCTAGGCGTCGGACGGGCGGCCCGTCGCGGAGGCGAAGCCCAGCCAGGTGTGGCGGTTGTTCGCCCAGCACCAGCCCACCTTGGGGGCGTCGCGGCGCTCGCGGCCGTCCCGCCCGGTGCCGTTGCTGATCCAGATCGCCGGGGTGCGGGAGTCCAGGGCGCCGTTGGCCTTGCGCAGGCGGGAGCCGATGGTCATGAAGCAGTGGTTGCGCTCCAGGACGGCGGGCTGCTGCATCACCCAGTGGATGCCCTCGGTGAGCAGCAACGGGGTGCGGGCCTTGGCGGTGAGGGCCGGAAGCGCCTCGTTCGGGCTCCAGTTGGCCATCTGGTCGCCGCGGTCGAGGCCGGTGAGCAGGTAGAGCGGGGCATCGGGCAACGCGACCGTGTCGAGCGGGGCGAAGAGGTCGACGTCGGGCATGTCGGTGACGACGAAGCCCGGCTTGTCGCCGCGGTGGATCAGCGGCGCGAGGGCGGAGGCGGGGGCCCGGTCCGGGTGAACGGCGAGCAGGGCACCCTCGCCGCCTGCGACGGCCTGAGCGGCCGCGAAGGTACGGATCTCGGCGGCGGGCAACCCGGCGATCTCGTGCACCCCCAGCTCGATCAGCCGCTCGGCCTGTGCGCCCAGGGCCGGGGGTACCGGAGGCGCGGGGACAGTGGTGGAGGTGGCGGGCGTGGTTGCGGGCACGATGCTCCCAGGGCAGCGACGTGAGCGGACCCTGGGGCAACGCGGCCGCCCCACCGGAACGTTCCCCGCCGCTTGCCTCCGCCCCGTCCGCCCCGTCCCGGGTGTTGATGGCTGCGCGGGTAGCCCTCCGGGGTGCGGGTGACCGAGGCCCACCAGCCGCTGGGGGCAAGCCTCACCCGTCGGGCACGCGGGTCAGGATCAGGCGGAGGCGGGGGTGCGGGACAGGGCGGTGCGCAGCGCGAAGACGCCGAGCAGGCTGCCTGCCGCGAACCGCTGGGCGGCCATGACGCGGGGCCGGGTGGCCAGAAATCCCGAGACCCGTGCTGCGCCCAGCATGATCAGCGCGTTCACGGTGACCGCCACGACGATCTGCACGCCACCCAGCTGGAGCAACTGCGCCCAGGCCGGGCCTCCCTGAGGGTCCAGGAACTGGGGCAGCAGCGCGGCGTACATCAGAGCGATCTTCGGGTTGAGCAGGTTGGTGAGCAGCCCCATCGAGAACAGGCGGGCGTCGGAGACCGGGGGCAGGTCCTGGTCCGGGGCGAAGGGCGAGCGACCGCCGGGCTTGAGCATGCCCCAGGCGAGGTAGGCCAGGTAGGCGGCCCCGGCGAGCTTGACCACCGTGAACGCCACCGGCACTGCGGCGAACAACGCGGACAGGCCCGCAGCCGCGGCCAGCAGGTAGAACAGGAACCCGACGGCGGTCCCGCTGAGGCTGACCAGGCCCGCCCTTCGGCCTTGGGTGATCGCGCGGGAGACGAGGTGGACCATGTTCGGTCCCGGGATCAGGACCATGCCCAGTTCGACCAGGGCCACCCCTCCCACCGCGGTCAGAGTGATCACCGGTCGACCTCCTGGCTGTTCAAAGGACGGCTACGACGCATCAGCAGTACCTGACTCGCCTGCTACAGGTTACGACCCTGTCGCTCGGGACCTGCGTGCACCCGTGACGACATTCCCCCACACCTAGGTCGGGCCGGGACCTTCCGCGAAGTGCGGCAGAACCATCTCGACCAGCGCGGCGACGTCGGAATCGACCATCGGCTCACCGGTCATGCCCATCCGGTGGAGCAGGACACCGACCACGACGTCGATGAAGAAGAGCACCCGGTGCTCCGGCTCGCCGAGCGCGTCCTGGAGCGCGAGCCGATACGGGTCCTGCAACCGCGCGGACAGGATCTCGCGCAGGGCCGGGTCGCTGACGGCGTCACTGAACACGCCCGCGAACGCGTCACCCACCCCGGGCTCGCCGATCTTCCCCGCGATCCAGTGGATGACCGAGGACATGATCTCGGCGCGATCGGTGCCCTCCAGCGGCGCCGGGCCGAACGCGTCCAGCAGGCAGTCCACGATCAGCGCGCCCTTCGACGGCCAGCGCCGGTAGACGGTCGACTTCGCGACGCCCGCCGCGGCAGCGATGCGCTCAACGGTGGCGCGCGCGTAGCCGAGTTCGTGAACCGTGCTCAGGGTCGCGGCGAAGACCTTGGCGTTGACGCCGGTGCGCGGGCGACCGGGTGGTCTGGCGGATGCGGTCGAGGGCATACCCGGACGATACCTCTTTCCGCTACCGTAGGTATCGATACTTGAGGTCTCGATACTTGAGGTCTCGAAACTCTCCGGGCCGAAATTCTCCGGGCCGAAACTCTCTGGACAAGGAGAAGACATGAACGAGGTCAGTGCTGCGCAACGGCCGCCGGAGCCGGACTGGTTAACGGTGACGGCGGAGGAACTGGTCGCCTACCGCCACGCGGAGAACCGCTTTCGGGCATCCAGCGTCGCGCGGGCGCTCCTAGGGGATCCGGATCCCGGCGCGGCGATCCGGTGGCAGGAGGTGGCGCTGCCCGGCCGTGACCTTCCGGTTCGGGTGTACCGGCCGTCGCCCGGGCGCGACGGTGAGGGCGCCGACCGGCCCGGCCTGCCCCTCGTACTCCACGTGCACGGCGGAGGGTTCGTGGGCACGGCGGTGCAGTGCGACTGGGTCACCAGCCACCTCGCCGCCCACCTGCCCGCGGTCGTCGTCTCGGTCGAGCACCGCCTCCTCGCCCCGGACAGCCCGCTGTCGGCGGCCGTCGACGACGGCTGGGACGTGCTCCGGCACGTGGTGCGGCACGCCGCGCAGTGGGGCATCGACCCGGCCAGGACCGCCGTCTTCGGCGAGAGCTGCGGCGCGTTGATCAGCGCCCTGGCAGCCATCCGGGCCGAAGAGACCGGACTGCGCCTCCGGGCACAGGTGCTCGTCAACCCCGCCGTCGATGTGACCGGGACGATGCTCGACCACGCCTCGTTCACCGAGCACGCCCACACTCCGACGCTCGCCGTGCCACAACTGCGCCTCTTCCAGCGGCTCGCCGTCCCGCCGGGAACCGACGCCCGCGCGCTCTCACCGCTGTACGCCGACGACCTCGGCGGGCTCGCCCCGGCGCTCGTGGTGGTACCGACCCATGACCCGCTGGCCGACCATGGCCGCCGCTACGCCGAACGACTGCTCGCGGCCGGGACACCCACGCGGCTGACCGAATACCCCGAAGCGGGACACGCGTTCCTCAGCCTGCCGGGCGTGGTACCGCAGGCCGAGGCCGCGCGGGCGGAGATCCTCGCGTTCCTCCGAACGTCCCTCACCGCGTGACGACCAGCATGGAGGCAACTGCCGTGAAGCGCATCGGAATCATCGGGGTGGGCAAGATCGCCCGGGCTCTCGTGGTGGGCCTGTGCGACGGACCAGGCGAACCGCCGGAGGTATTCCTCTCCCCACGGGGGACCCGTACGGCCGCGGAGCTGTCCGCGCGCTACGACGGCGTACAGGTATGCGCCGACAACCAGCAGGTGGTGGAACGCTCCGAAGTGTTGATCATCGCCGTACGCCGTGCCGACCGGCACGAAGCGCTCGCGGGTCTGCGGGTGGACGGCAACAAGACGGTGGTCAACGTGATGTCCGGCGTCGGCAACGACGAGCTGCGCCGGATACTCGCCACCGACGCCGCGTTGGTACGGGCCATCCCCCTGCCCTCCGTAAGCGAACGCCGCTCCGTCACGGTGACGTTTCCGTCCCACCCGGTGGTGGACGCGCTCTTCGAGCGGTTGGGCGGGGCGCAGCCCGTCGCGGACGAGGCGGCCTTCGACGTCCTCTCCGCGCTGACGGGGGCGCAGACCACCCACTACGCGTACTTGGCCACGCTCACGTCGTGGGCCGTCGGCCACGGCATACCCGCCGATGCCGCGGACCGCTACGTGCGCAGCCTGTTCCAGGGTGTCGGCCGCTCCCTGAACGACGAGCGCTCCCTGGACCAGCTCGCGGCCGAGCACGAAACGCCGAAGGGGAACAACGAACGCATCCGCACCACGTGGTTCGCCCCGGCCAACTCCGAAGCCCTCACCCGGGCCCTCGATGACCTCCTCGCCGATCTGAAGTAGCCCCGGTCTCCCGCCGCCTGGCGTCAGACCAGGCGCGTCAGACCAGGCGGCGGGCGGTGGCCCAGCGGGTGAGTTCGTGGCGGTTGGAGAGCTGGAGCTTGCGCAGGACCGCCGAGACGTGGCTCTCCACCGTCTTCACCGAGATGAACAGCTGCTTGGCGATCTCCTTGTAGGCGTAGCCGCGCGCGATCAGGCGCAGCACCTCGCGTTCGCGCTGGGTGAGTCGGTCCAGGTCCTCGTCCACCGGCGGGGCGTCCGTGGAGGCGAAGGCGTCGAGGACGAAACCGGCGAGGCGCGGGGAGAACACCGCGTCGCCCTCGGAGACGCGGAAGATCGCGTCGACCAGGTCGGTGCCGGTGATCGTCTTGGTGACGTAACCGCGGGCGCCGCCGCGGATCACGCCGATGACGTCCTCGGCGGCGTCCGAGACGGAGAGGGCGAGGAAGCGCACCGGGCGCTCCGTGGCCGCCATCAGCGCGGCGCTGCGGCGCAGCACCTCGACCCCGCCGCCGCCGGGGAGATGGACGTCGAGCAGGACCACCTCGGGGCGCGTGGCGGTGATCACGGTGACGGCCTGGTCGACATCGGCCGCCTCGCCCACCACCTCGACCCCGGTACGGGCCGTCTCGCCGATCTCGGCCTGGACGCCGGTGCGGAACATGCGGTGGTCGTCGACGAGGACGACGCGGCACCGGCGGGCATCCGTGCCGGTGGTTCCGTTCGTCGCGTCCGTACCGCCGCCGCCCGTTGACTCGGTCATGTCGTCGCCGCCCTCTCCATCTCCAGCTCCACTACCGTGCCCCCGTCGGGCGCGGACCTCAGCCTGGCCGTGCCGCCGTTCCGCTGCATTCTGCCGATGATCGACTCGCGGACGCCCATACGGTCGTCCGGCACCGCGTCCAGATCGAAGCCCGGGCCCCGGTCGCGTACGGACAGGAAGACCGTCGCGCCCTCGACTTCGGCGAACACCTGGACCGCCCCGCCGTCGCCACCGTACTTGGCGGCGTTCACCATCGCCTCGCGCGCGGCCTGCATCTGCGCCCCCAGTCTCTCGTCCAGCGGGCAGTCGCCCACCACCACGACCTCGATCGGGACGCCGTGGTGGTCCTCGACCTCCGCCGCCGTCGCCTTGACCGCCTCCGCGAGGGTGTCCGGTTCCTCAGCCTCGTCCTTGCCGGTGCCCTCCGGCTTGTACAGCCAGGCGCGCAGCTCCCGCTCCTGCGCGCGGGCCAGCCGGGCCACTTCGCGCGGGTCCTCCGCGCTGCGCTGGATCAGGGTCAGGGTGTGCAGCACCGAGTCGTGGACGTGCGCCGCGACCTCGGCCCGCTCCTGGGCGCGGATACGCATCAGCCGCTCCTCGGACAGGTCCTGCGTCATCCGGATCACGTACGGGCCCGCCAGCAGCGCGATGCCCACGATCACGGCGAGGGCGGCCTGGAGGACCGCGCCCAGGTGCCGGGCCGAACCCTGGAGGACGAGAATGCCGGTCACCCCCGCGCCCACCAGCACCACCCCCGCCCCCGCCCGGGCCAGCGGCAGCACCCGCTTGCTGCGGCTCAGCTCCACCCACTGGGCGCGGCGGGCGTTGTCCGCCTGCCGCCAGAACAGGGCGACGCCCGCCCCTACGAGGAGCAGCGGCCAGATGTAGGTGTTGGCGCGGCCCAGCTGGAAGCCCTGGATGAAGATGCCCATGCCGATGAAGAGCGCGACCAGGGCGATGATCTGGCCGCGCTCCGGCCTGCGGGCCAGGATCCGGCGCCGGCCGTCGGGGCCCACGGTGGTGAGGGGGCGGGTCGTCGTCTCGCCCACGCCGCCGACGCCGAGGGGGACGATGAACCAGAAGAGCGCGTAGAGGAGGGTGCCGAAGCCCTCCGCCATGATCAACGCGACGAAGGCGATCCGTACCCAGGAGACCGGCAGCCCCAGATGCCCCGCGAGGCCCCTCGCCACGCCGCCGAGGAGGCGGCCCTCGGCGCTGCGGTAGAGCTTGCGCGGGGGTGGCTCTGTGGGGGTGGGGGTGGTCGGGGGTGCGG
>NZ_RIBZ01000326.1:0-29388 GCF_003721215.1 Streptomyces botrytidirepellens | reverse complement strand
GCGCGGCTACATCTTCCTCGGCACCGCAACAGCATCGGCCCTGGTCATCTGGCTCCGGACATGATCGCCCGGACAAGTCCTAGCCCCGGCCAAAACACCAGCGGTGAAGTAGCTGTGCAGATTTTCGCGCCTGTCGACTGCCGGGTATGCCGCTGACTTGCGCTACTGCTGGGTTGTCAGAGGCGCAAGGAGACAACAACTCCACATACCTGGTAGCAAGGGATGCGACCATCCCCGGCTGGAAGGGCGTCGCCAGAGGCCGGGCGCGTTGTCAGCGGTGGGTGCCATCCTGTCGCGATGATCAGTCAAAAGCTGGCCGTGAGGTATCTGGCAGACGAGATGGAGGGTTGCCCGGTCCCGATGACGCCGGAGAGCTTCCGGATCAAGCGTTGGGCCGAGCACGATTACGTCTTCTTCGGGCATGTTCCGGTGCGCGCCTACAAGCACGCCAACCGGTGGCGGTTCAGCGAGCCGGACGTCCGCGGTGCCGTGCGCACGATTGCCGCACTGCCCTGGGACCCCGAAGACCTCATAGACCCACGGCTTGACGCCCACGGCAAGTCAGATCCGCTCGCCACGACACACAGCGGCTGGCGAACCGAGATCCAGAACATGATCCGCCGGGCGGCTGCTACCGAGCGCGAGGAGAAGGGCTGCCGATGCGGACCGCTCTACTGCCAGCAAGAGGAAACCGATTGGGGTCTGCCCTGCAGCCTGACGCCTGACGCCCTGCTCCAGCGGTGCAGCAGCTACACCATGGCCTGCACACTCCCCGTGCCTACGCTCGTCTGGGTCGACGACACCTGGCTGATCCCCCGCACCCTTGTCTACATCCTCGACCAGCAGCAGGAAGCCGAGAGCAAACTGAAAGCCGCCGCCCAGCAGTGCAGCGGCTGCGGAGCCCACAGCACAGACCCCACCTGGCGCGCCCCGAGCACCACCGGATGGAAGGTGCTGTGCCCCGCCTGCACAGCCGCCAAGCTGCGCTCCTACCGCCAAGAACTCAAGGGTGTCGCCTACGCGCGGGTTCGGGAACGAGGACCACGGGCTGAGGACTTCTTGTGCGCGGTTTGCGAAACGCCCCGGCCCGCCACCAACTGGGACCACTGCCACCAACACGAGCTGATTCGCGGCCCTCTGTGCGGCAGCTGCAACACGGCAGAAGGACAAGGGAAGGAGTTTTTGGCCCGGAAAGGCAGCGTGCAGCATTTGCTGCGCTGTGACGGCTGCCGCACCCAGCGCACCTTTCCTCTGCACCACCGGCTCGCTGCGCTACGCCTCTACCTGCACCGCAAATTGGGTGCTCAAGGATGTGACTGGCTGATTCACATGTGCGTGAACATCAATGAAACCGGCGAGGGCGGATACGACTGTACGGTGCGCTGCCCCGGGCAGGGCACCTCCGGTTCCCGCGGTCTGCGTTTGACGGCCGCCGAAGCCGAGCACATCCTGTCGCTGATGCTTGAGGATGGTGAAGGGGCGAAGAGTTCTTAATAACGCGAACTCGTGTGGCCAACCCCGTCGAGCTACGTCTCGGCGGGGGAGGACCGCGCTGGCGCACCAGCGCCCCGCCAGAGTGCGTGCTGTTCGTTCGGTGAGCCACCAGCAGGGAGCGACCGGGGAGTCACGGCCTAGGCAGCTTGTCCCCAGCTAGCCACGGTCCCGCACCGGGAGTGCGCATGTTTTGCAGCCATGTGGCGAGTGTGGCCTGGTTGGCTTCCTCGATGGGGTAGCTGCGGGACTCGACGGTGCTGCGAGCGCCTGGGGACCAGGACGAAGTGGTGGCAACCATGCCACGCTGCGCACCTTCGAAGGTGATGTCGGTCATCAGCGCTTTGACCACGACACGGTCGACTTTGCTTTTCGTCCGCTTGCACTGCACGAGCAGGACGGCAGGAGCATCCTCGTCCGCTTCCAAATCCCAAGCGCGTACATCAACGCCTTCGTCGGCCCGGCCTGGGCCAAGCTCCACACGTAGCCCTTCCTGTCGTAGCCGTTCGGCTACGAGTCCTTCGAATTGCCGCCAGTGCATACGTCCCAGCTCACTGATGTTGGCCTCGAGGTAGTCTATGAAGCGCTGGTCGAAGAAGACGCCGAGGGGCAGCGGCAACTGCTCGGAGGTGAAGAGGTCTCGCAGTTCGAGGCGCGAGGCGTACTCCGCTCGCCGTACCTGCGACCAGGGGCTGGCGATCACGCGTGCGCTGATGCTCTGCATGAGGCGCAGCGCTATCAGAGCACCCTTCGGGCCCCACCGCTGTTTTACCTCCTCCACGAGCGGGCGTGGATCCAGTGTGTTGCTCCCCCGCGCTGGCTGCAGCTGAGGCAAGTGCTCAAGAGTGTGGTCGATGGCATCGGAGTACTCGAGAAGATCGGGGAACTCGTGCATGGTCACTGGTGAGGCGCGCACCGCGGTAGCGTCAGCATCGCCGAACGCGGCCATGAGCGTGTGCGAAAGCTCTTCCATCGCCTCTGACCGATACCGGTAGAGGCTGTCCATCTCCTCCGGCCACAGTTCCTCGGCGCCCCGGGACTTTACAGCGCGGACCAGGTCGTCTTCCGACACCGCAAGCCCCAGCTTGAAACCGATGAGCTCCGCCATTGAGTCGACGAGCGCGCGCCCGCTCAGCGAGATTGCTCCCATGCCGCCCCCTTCCTGTATGCCTGAAATGCGCCACTGTCATCCTATGTTGTGTGTCTCCCGCGGAATGTATGAGGACGGCCGGCGGTCAGAGTTCCCGGCTGTGCACCGGGGTTCAGGCCTGGCCGGCCACGGACCAGACCTGCGTGTCATCCAGGGCTGGCGGTTCGTCGCCGAACCGCCAGGGCACACAGGCCAGATGTTCCAGGTGGGTATCGGCCGGAGCATCCTGGTGGGGGAGAGGAACGGGGAGGCGGCGCGAGCGGCCCTGGGATGGCCGCGTTGCGCCCGTCCCGGGCGGTGGCGTGCTGTGACGCTGCCTCCAGATGTCCACGGCCACGAGCGCCAGCGCGGCGGGCATCTGCCACTCCTCCAGCAAATCGCCGACCCTGCGCAGCCACGCCTTGTCCGTCTCAGTACTCCATGTGCCGCGCATGCGGCGGCGCTCTCGCGCGGCCAGCACGTAAGCGAGGTGGACGACTTCCGGATAGCACACCAGCGGCGCTACCCGCAGGTCACTGCCCACCGGGCCCCTGAACCTGTCGCGCCGCTCGAACCACACGGGAGGGGAGAGTGCGGGGATGTTCCACCAGAAGGAAGCAATGTGCAGCGCATCCGCGAACAGCGCCCGTCCGCCCCCGCCCAGACGCCGCTCCAGCAGCACACGCTGCCGGTGGGCCTCTACCACTTCGGGCACTTCCCGCAGCGGCAGCCAGGACACCCCGGCCTCCCGCAGATTGTCCAGCCACCGCCCGTGCCGTGCGCACACCCGCCACCGGGTCACCGACACCACATACACATCCGACGCCATCCGCTTGGCGGCCGCGCACAGGTCGCAGGCCCGGACCAGGAAGACCCCCTTCGCCTCCCACTGCGGCCACCTCCACACCGGCCCGGAGCTCTCATCGAGCAGGTGATGGTCGCGCAGGTTCGGCAGCGCTCGCTGCAGCACCTCCCGGCCGCGGCCGGTCATCACCGCCAGCCGCTCCAGCGCCATCGCATTGAGGTAGACCTCGGTGAACTGAGGAGGCTGCGCTTTCGTGCCGTCTCCGACCAGGCCCAGCAACTCGCCGGGAGATATTCCGTTCAACGCCGCGAGGCGTCCGATGAACGAACCGGTCGACTCCCCGGAGATAAGCCGCACCTGCCGCGGCAAGCGCGCCGGCTCCCTGAAGACACGCGCCCGCCTTGTGGGGCGTCGTACCCGGCCACCAGCCATCCCGGCGCCACCTCCTTCTTCCCGAACTACATCTGTGCTGCCGCGCCCACTCGCCGGCTGTGCACCTTCGCCGCCGGCCCAGGCTGCCGCAGCAGCACCACCTGCCGATCGGCCCCACGAACCGCCCGCCTACAGTGCAGGAGCAAACCGCGGCACACCGGGCAATTGCCTGCCCCGATCCTAAGGACCCCTGTGACATCTGCTCCGCCCGCCCTGCGCCCCCACCAGAAAGAGGCAGTCGACGCCACGGTCGGCGCGTTCGCAGCAGGGGAGCGGCGCGCCACGGTGGTCTCCGCCTGCGGAACAGGCAAGACGCTCACCGCCGCGGCCACGGCCCACCGTCTCGCACCGGGCGGAGCAGTCCTGGTGGCAGTCCCTACCCTCGCCCTGTTGACCCAGACCATCCAGCGCTGGAGACAAGCCGGCCGCCCGGGACTGGTGCTCGGGGTGTCCTCGCTGAAGCAGCGGCCCAGCGGCCTCACCCCGGGCCAGGCGGTCATGACCAACGACCCGACCCGTATCGCCGAACTGGCCAACACCGCCTCCGGCCCCGTCACCGTCTTCGTCACCTACGGCTCGCTGCACCTCATCAGCCAGGCCCACCACGACCACTCCATGGCGGCCTGGGACCTGATGGTCATCGACGAGGCGCACCGCACCTGCAAGCGCGTTGGCCGAGGGTGGGGCTCCATTCACGACGACGGCGAGCTGCCCGCCAAGCTGCGCCTCTACATGACGGCGACGCCCCGCATCTGGAGAACCCCCTCGCCTCCCAGCGGGCTGGCGTCCCTGTTCGAGGCCATGCCGAACGCCACCATGGACCGCGTCGACATCTTCGGGCCCGTCGTCTACCGCCTGGGCCTGTCCGAAGCCATCGAACGCGGCATCCTCGCCGACTACCGCGTCGTCATGCCCGTCGTCGAGGATCAGGACCTGCACGGCATCCTCACCTCCAACCCCGCCGACAGCGCCCACCACAACGGGCTGCGCTCCGCCGCCCTCCACGTCGCCGTCCTGCGTGCCATCCGCGACCAGGGCCTGCGCCGGGTGTTGGTCTTCCACAACCGGATCGGCGCCGCACACGCCTTCGCTCGAGCGCTGCCCCACACCGCCGCCCAGACCGCCGGAAACCTTCACATTCCCGACCTGTGGTCCCGCGCCGTCGACAGCGAGCAAAAGGCCGCCCACCGCCGGCGCCTCCTGCAAGCTTTCGACGACACCGACCAGCAGGCGGTTCTCAGCAACGTCCGCGTCCTCAACGAAGGCGTCGACATCCCCGCCATCGACGCCATCGTCTTCGCCGCCGCTCGCAAAAGCGTTATCGACGCCATCCAGGCCATCGGCCGCGCCCTGCGCCAGGAACCCGGAGCCGGGAAGAAGGCCACCCTGGTAATCCCCGTCTACCTGCCGGACGGAGCCAGCGCCCACGACATCCTGCGCACCAGCGAGTACGGCGGGCTGTGGCAGATCCTGCAAGCCCTGCGCGCCCACGATGACACCTTCTTGGACCGGGTCGCCATGCCCCACTCCAGCGGCCCCTCCGGACTGCCCGCCCGCACCGTGCACTACCACCTGCCCGAGCGGGCCCTGGAGATCGCCCTCGCCCTCGGCCTGGAGATCACCCTGCCCCCCACCGGCGACTGGGACGAAGGCATGGCCAGCGCCACCGGCTACCAGCGGCACTACGGGCACCTCGACATTCCCGCGGACTACCGGGACCCCGAAGGCTTCGCCCTGGGCGAGTGGATCAGCAATCAGCGCCTGCGGCACACCGCCGGCCGCCTCGACGACGCGCACCGCACCGCCCTCGACGCACTCGGCATGCTGTGGACCACCCCCCAAGACGACTTCACCCGCATGCTGCACCACGTCCGCGCCTGGGCCCAGGAACACGGCCACCTCGCCGCTCCCCAGCACGCCATGCACGGCGGACACCCGGTCGGCCGATGGATCTCCGAGTGCCGCAGAAGAGCCCGATCCGGCAGCCTCGCCCCCACCCAGGAAGAGGCCCTGCGCAGTATCGACCCCTGGTGGGACCCGCCCTTCCCGGTCACCTGGCGCCGCACATACGCGGCCGCGAAGGCACACGTGGAAATCCACGGCACCGGCCACGTACCCAACACCTACAAAACCGAGGACGGAATACCGCTGGGCCAGTGGCTCAGCCGGCAGCGCAACCGCTTCACCACGCTGCACCCCGCCCAGACCCAACTCCTGCTGGACATCCACCTCGGCCCCAGCCTCGAAAGCCTCTACCGCGGTGAAATCGGCACCCCGCGGCGGGATGAGTTCCGCGAGTACCTCAACGCGGCAACCAACTACCTGACCCGCGAGGGCAACCTCAACGTCCCCCGCAGGCACCGGGAGGCCAGCTGGGGAGAGCGGATGATCGACCTCGGCGCATGGATACACAAAACCCGCAAAGCACCTGAAAAGCTCACCGAGGAGGAACGCACCGCACTGGAAGGCATCTACATGGTGTGGGACCCCACCCTGGGACGCGGCACGAAGCCCCCGAAAACCTGAGCCCTGCCCGTCTGCGTCGCCACAACGCCGCCTGAACACGCGCCAACGCCGCCGACACAGCCAGCCATCCAGGCCATTCAGATCGCGATCGCCCGCCCGACGGCAAGCGAATCGATCAGATCCTCGGTGATGCGCTCCTCCTTGCTCAGCATGGCCTTCTGCGCCGCCTGGCAGATGAGCTGTGACGCCGCACGCAGATAGCCTTTGCTGCGCGTGTGCAGGATGGGGGACAGCTTGGTGAGGTCGCCGGGCTCGTGGTGGAAGAGCCGCAGGTCCTTGTCGAACTCGTGCATGATCCGGCGGAAGTGGTCCTTGCCTCTCTGGTCGTATCCCAGTCGGCTCGTCACCAGCACCGGATGGTCGCCCCACGGATCCTCGTCCACTTCCAGCTTCGTCTCACGGTCACGGGTCATCGGATCCACGATGGAGCGGCTGCCGCGGCCGCAGTACACGAACGTCGCACCCGTTTCGTCACTGATGTGCTCGAGGAACGCGAACGACTGCTCTACATCGGCACCAGGCCGGAGCCGCTCGATGCCGTCGATGAGAACCAGCTTGGTCCCCGAGTGCCGCATCACATGGCAGATCGCCCCGGTTGGATCGCTGCCGCCGTCCCGGTGCAGACCCAGAAAGTAGGCGAACGCGGCCGCCCAGTTCCGGCTGCCGCCCCGCCCCTGGGCGGGCACGCTGAGCGCGATCACCGGAATCCGGTTTTCATCCCGCTCATACAGCTCATTCAGGCGCATCTCGTAGTGACGGCCGATGTACTGCATGAGGGCGGTCTTGCCCGTGTTCCGCGGCCCTTCGATGATGACCCCGATCCGGCCCGCCTCCCGCTTCGCATTGGCCTGAAGCTGTACCTTCACCACCTTCAGCGCCGTGTTGATCGCCGGAGTACGCACCGGGCGCATACTGCCGTGATACAGGAAACGCGGATCGTCCCAGGCAAGTTCGACGTTCAACGGAGGGCAGTCCGCCAGTATGGGCGGCTCCGGGACCCGGTCCACCGATGCCCGCCAGTTGGTCAGCGTGTCACGCCATTCCGGCTCCGGCGGCCTGCGCCGCGCCGGCCCGTCGACAAGCTCACGGACCATCGCCTCATCGATGTCAGGGCGCTTCACGTCAGTCCTCCGGAGGTTGTTCCATGGAGCGGAAAAGGTCTTCAGCGGTCATCTCGACACCGGCCGTGCCTGGCTCCCGCCTGTTCTCAGACTCGTCCTCAAGTGGCGGCAGATCGTCGAAGTAGGTGTCCTTGAACGACTGCAGCGCCTCATCACTCCAGGACCCCGCGCCGGTGACGGCGGGGGAGAGGAATAGCCCGTCCCCTCCCGCGGCACGGCGCGACAGGTCGGCCGGGCCTGGCAGGCCGTACATGCCGGTATCGCTCAACAGCAGTTCATCACCGTCCAGTTCACCCTCCGAGGGCTCTGCGTAGGGATTGAACACGCGGGTGGTCGGCGCCGGCAGGACGGGCCCCCAGCCGTCCGGCACCACAGCAGCCTCGCTCTCCTCCGGGCCGCGGCCGGCACGCTCCAGGAGCTCGGCCAGCGCCTGGGCGATCGAGAGGTCGTCGTCCTTGTCTCCGCCCCGTGCGACGTGCTCGGCCAGCGCGACGTCCCACAGATACTGGGTCCACGGCGCTCCGATGAGGTGCTGGTGACGGAAGGTGGCCTCCACCCACGTGTTCTTCTCATGGTCATGCAGCCACACCTGCTCGGGCGCGTAGGGGTTGTACCGCAGTTCCCATCCGCCGCGCGGTTTGCCTCCCAGACCTGACTTGCGGCGCCGGTACTCGTTCAGCTCGCCCTTCGGGTTCTCGTACACCCGGTTCTTGAACCGGA
Source organism: Streptomyces botrytidirepellens (assembly GCF_003721215.1). Classification (NCBI taxonomy): domain Bacteria; kingdom Bacillati; phylum Actinomycetota; class Actinomycetes; order Kitasatosporales; family Streptomycetaceae; genus Streptomyces; species Streptomyces botrytidirepellens. Next base: position 21,164 of record NZ_RIBZ01000326.1, on the reverse strand, counting down.
TCCCCTCGTCGGTCACCCCCACCCACGCTGTCGGAAGCAGCCGCAGGTAGTCCTCCCGTCCCAGTGGGATCGGAAGATACCCCGCGACCTGCACACACGCGGCGTACATCTGGTTAGGGCTCAGCGGCGGCAGGTTCGCATCGTAGGGGTTGCGCAGTTCGTCATGCGGGCGGTTCTGCCAGCCCAGCGCGATCCACTGCTGGAGCAGGTCATCGAGCTGGCTGAGGTTGAACAGCGGCTCCCCGTCCAGGGTGCGGGCACGGCGGCTGATGTCGTTGCCGGTGTAGGTGTTGACGTACTGACTGAACAGCGACTTGACCGACCCGAAGGTACGCTCCACGATCCCCTTGTCCGTGGGCGTGCGGCGGCGCGCCGGACGCACCGAGATCCCCAGGTAGTTGCACGCGTCGAAGAAGGCCTGACCGGCGAAAACCGACCCGTGATCGATAACGATCATGTCCGGGATGATGACTGGCCGGGCGGCCGCCTGGGCCATCCGCGGATCAGCTTCCAGCAACTGCTCATAGGGCAGGTCGGAGGCGCTGGCGTGGACCTGCGGGGAGAACCCGGCGCGCATGGGGGACGGCACCAGGCCCTGGGCCAGCAGCAGCGAGGCGTCGACCGCCTTGGTGGCCCGGGCCGCGCTGCGGCTGGAGGCGATCAAAGCCAGACGCTGCCGGTTCTTCTTCCGCCGCCCCCGCGGCGTCTTGGGCCGGATGACGGCGGCGATGATGGTGCGGGTGGCCACATCCACCATCGCGGTCAACTCCACCGAGGTCGGCTGGCCGTCGTCACCGAGGACCTTCACATCCAGATCGGTGGAGTCAATCTGCACCACTTCGCCCGGCGCCAGCGCGGTGGTCACGCTGAACGGCGGCGCGGGCCGGTTGGTGAGATCCATACGGCGCCGGGTCGGAGCGCTCAGATCCTTGACCTTGATACCGAGCCGGTCCAGCAGTTTGTACAGCGTGGTGTCCGGCGGGACGGTGACCGCGCCCTTGTAGAGCGAGCGGACCTCGCGCCGCAGCATCACGAACACCCCCGTCGCAGTGATCGCAGACTTCCCGGCCCGGCCGTCGATGACCGTCATCAGCGCATCTACCACCCGCGGATCGGTACGCCCGTACAGCGATGGTGTGCGGGTGCGCCGCTTGTCGACCAGGCCCCAGACGCCGTCCTTCTGGTACTGCAGGCGCTTGCGCTGGACGGTGTGCCAGGAGACGTCGAAGTCGAGCACCGCGTTCAACTCGGCGGCCTTGGTCTTGTATCGCTCGATCAGCGTGCACTTCTCCCCGTAGCCCGGCCGCGGAGTCGCGTCCTGTGGCTGCCCGGGCAGCAGGCCGGTCTCGACCTCGACGACGTGCCGCTCCCAGATCCGTGCCTCACGCGCGGCGTCGCTGTTGATGCCCTCCAGCCGCGACCAATCGGGAAGCTCCGCGTGCTCCACGGGCTGGCCGGTGGCGTCCAGGACCGCGAAATCACCGGCCGCGGCCAGGACCGGGAGCGGAAGCTGCACCAGCGGCAGGCCACTGCCAGGCCGCGGCGCTAGCTGCACCCGCATGCCGTCGAAGGTGACGACGCTGTAGGTCTCGGACTGCCAGCGCACCCAGTCGCCCTCGGCCAGAACCCCGTGGTGCGCGCGGAGGACAGCCGGCTGCCTGCGGCGGCTCACGGCTCCTGCCCCACGGTGAAGGGGCGCCGCATGGCCTCCGGTGCACTGCCACCACACTCCACTACCGACCCCGGCCCCAGCGGCACACTCCAATCGATGGTGAGCTTGCGGCGCCACAGCAGGTGGTAGAGCCGCGGAAGCACCAGCAACTGAGGCGCCGGAACCGCCTGCACTCCCTCCAGCAGTGGACGAGGCCGGGCAAATGCCTGCATCAGATCCCGCTCGACGGCGTGGTCTCCGATGCGGGGATGCCGGTAGCGGGACGCCCACCGGAGGTTGGCCAGCGCCGTTTTGTTCGGCAGCCGGGGAGAGCCCATCTCCCAGCCGGCCTCCCGGCACGCCTGCTGGAGCACCTCCCGCTGCCGCTCCCAGCGGCTGCTCGCACCGGACGCCGGCGGACAGGAAACGACCACGGTCGCCCCCGAAGTGGTGCGCACAAAGAAATCGGGCACCAAGCGCCGCGATCTGCCGCGCTCAGTCCACTCCAGGCGGGCGGTCCACGCGGTGAAGTCGGCGACCTTCGGATTGAAGTCCAAGAGCATGGCCACCGACAGCCGCTCCAGCGACCGGCAGCCCACATGCTTGCCCGACGTGGCCGACCACCACCAGGTGACGATGCTCCGTTCAGAAGGGTGGCGCAGGGGCACCCACACGGGCTCCCGTTCGGCCAACGGCACACCCGCAGCCATGCCGACGGGAACCTGGACTTCTCTGCCAGCACCGTCACGGTGGACGATCTGCAGGTCCTTAACCACTGTCCCTCTCCTCACCCATCACCGAGGTCAGACAGCGACCGACCGGCACCTGCGTGCACGAACACACCGTCCTCACAGTAATCGATCACATGTACGGTATTGATGTCCAGGTCCTGCCCGGCACCCGGCCCCGCGAAATGAGCCAAAGCGCTCGAACGCGGCACCCCGGCCACACGGGCTACCCACGGCCGTGGCAGATTCGAGCGGGTGGAAGACGAACACACCGCCGAACTGTTCGCAGGCGTCGACGCTCTCCTGGCCCAGGCCGCGGCCCGCCTGCCGGACGCGGCCGAACGCCAGCGACTGAGGCAGGCCGCCGGTCTGTCACCGCAGCAGGTGGCCACAGCCCTGCAGACCACCCCCGACCTGGTCGAGGCATGGGAAGCAGGACTCACCGAACCGCCAGCCGCCCAGCGCGCCGCCTACGCCCGGCTCCTGGACGGCCTGCTCGCACAGGAACGAGCCCGCCACACAACCGGCAACACCTCCGCAGCACCCTCCCCCCACGACCACACCAACGCCACGCCGACACCACCCGCCGCCTCACCAGCTCCGGCGCCGACCCCGAGCGCCCCGCCAGCCCGTGCGCCCAAGCCACACACCGCAAGTCCCGCGGCGTCCGGTAAAGAGTTCCCTGCAGGCCCGCTGGCTGTCCTCGCCCACACCGGCGCCCTCACCGCTCACCTCGCCGACGGCACCACACACGAGTGCCCGGCTGACACCCTTGTCGACCTCCTGCACTGGGCCTTGCAGGCCGGCCTCGGCCAGCCGAAGCTGTCCACCTACGACCGCCCCGCTGACCCGCTCGTCGTCCTGACCTCCTCCGCCGCCGACTACCTCGGCCTGCCCCTGAAGCTGGACGACCGCGCACGCCTGCGCCTGCCTGACGACCACCCGGTCATCGCCGACCTCGCCCGCGATGGATGGAACCTTTCCCGCAGCGGCTTCGGCTCATGGGCCCGCATCTACCAAAAACCCGAGCCCAAGCGCCGCCGCTGCATCCAGATGGCGATCCTGCCCTGGGGCGCGCTGTCCGATGGCGGCTGGAACACCCCTGGTGATCTCACCCCCAGTGCTCTCGCCCGCTGGCTGGGCACCTACGCCGACCGTGTTCTGACCCCGTGCGGATCCACCGCTGTGTGTGGACAGCAGCTCATGACTGCCCTGCGTCCCCCCACCCGCCCCGCCCGCAGTGCCGACGGCACCTGGCACGGCGAGAAAAATCCCGCAGGCCTGTGGCAGCCCCTTGACCCGGCCCCGCCCGAAGCCCATGACGAGCACCCCCTCGCCCAAGGACGCGACCCACTCGATGCCCTGGACGAAGAAGCCTGGGACTGGCAGCGGCCCCTGACCCCCGACGAAGAACTCACCTACCCCTACGTCGTCGGCATCGACATCAACTTCGCCTTCGCCGCCGCAGCCTCCAGCGCCGTCGTCGGCATGAACGCACCGCCCGAGCACACCACCCGGCCTGTCTTCGACCCCAAAGTCCCCGGTTCCTGGTACTGCGACCTCAGCCACGTCGACCACGACCCGAGACTGCCCTCACCCTTCACTCCCAGCGGCCAGCCGCCCACCGGACCCGCCTGGTACGCAACCCCCACCCTCGCCTACGCCGCCGAACTCGGCGCCGACATCGAGCCCCTGGAGGCGTACCTGCGACACGACTCCAGCCGCTACTTCGACCCGTGGTACAAGCACCTCCGTGATGCCTATCTCGCCACCATGGAAGACCTCGGCATCACCCCCGATATGTCCCCGACCGCCTTCCTCACCGCCATGCGCAATCTCCACACCGCCGACCCCGCCGTACGTGCACTGCTGGCCGCGATCAAAGCCACCAGCAAGGGCGGCATCGGCAAACTCAGGGCAGGGCCCCGCGATCCCCGCCGCGCTCCCTACACACCCTGGCCCGCTCTGAACACCCCCACCTGGCGTCCCGACCTGCGCGCCGTCATCATCTCCCGCACCCGGGTCAACACGCACCGCAAGATGCGTAAGACAGCCCAACTGACCGGCCGCTACCCGCTGGCCGTTCTCTCCGACTGCGTCATCTACCCCGCCCACGAACCCACCGCACTGGACGTCGTCCCCCACGGAGACAGCGGCACGGGTGTCTCCGGAGCCTTCCGCCTGGGCGTCACCCCCGGCTGGGTCAAAGAAGAAGGCACCCGCACCATCGACTGGTACCAGCAAATCCTCGACGACGGTGCCAATCCCGCCCGCTACGTCAAGGACATCACCACCTGACCCCCTGACCCGGCGGGCGGGACACCGCCCGCCGGGTCACACTCGTCATCGGCGATCCCAGCCGCCACGGCAGGCACGTCACCTGCTCCAGCGGCCCGAAACGAGGCACCTCACCATGCGGCTCCATCATCCGCAACGGCGCACTGCGATACCCCGCCGCCGGCGCCGACCGCGCCAGCCGCTCCACCACCGGCACCGTATTCCGGTGCGCCACCAACCACGCCTCCAACGCCCGGTGCCCGCCCTCCGCCATCTCCTCCCGCATCCCCAGCCGCTCACCAACCCACTCCACCCACCGGCCCGTCGTCCACCCCGCCGGACCACCCGCGAAACTCCTGCCCAGCGCCCGCTGCCGCTCCCGCACCGCCATCGCCTCCGCAACCACCACCGCCTCCGGATACACCACCATCGGCACCGCCCACAACGCAGCACGTGTCACCCCCAGCGCCTCCTGCCGCCCAGCCCACACCCCACGCGACCCCATCTGCCGACACTGCCACCAATACACCGCCACCTGCAGGGCATCCGCCATCAACGCCCGCGCATACAACCCCGTCTTACGCTCCAGACGCACCCTGCGCACCTGCGCCTCCACCACCTCAGGCACCTGCGCCACACTCACCTGAAAACGCCCCTGCGCATCCCCCGTCCACCGGCCATGACGCGTACACACCGCCCACGCATCCGAACCCACCCGCCACACCGGACGCTCAGCACGCCCCGCCACACACAGCGCACACGCCTGCACCGGCAAGCGCTCCTCAGGCCACGCCTCCACCCGTACCTGGCGCCGAGCCTTCGCCGTAATACGAGCCTGCGCCAGAGTCGGCAACGCCTTCTCCAACTGCTCCAGCGGCCTTCCACTCACCCGGGCAAGACGTTCCCGCGCCACAGGACCCAGCCACACCTCCTGCAACCGGGGATCGGTCTCCTCCAGACCCCGCGGCCCGCCCACATGGCGCACCAGCTCCGCCCATGCCATCCCATTCATATCGGCCAACCGCCAAAGAAACGAAGCAGTCGTCTCCTGGGCGATCAGCGCGGGCCGCCGGGGCAACGGCCCTGGAACACCATCCATCAGCATGCCCCGATCCTCCCAAGCCGGTCCGGGAGGCCGACCAACCACCCACGTTCACTGAAAGCATCAACCCACATGTCGATCACCCTCTACGCCAACACGGTAGGAGAAGCTCTCGACCGTGCCGACTCCCGCCACTGGACACGTCCGGCCCCACGTTCCGCCAAAGCCCGCCTGCGCTTCCTCCTCCAACCAGAAGACAGCAGCCTCCCGACCCTCGCCTCCCGCCTCGGAATCCACGAAGCCCTCCTGCACCAGGTCCTCACCGGTCACCGCCCGCCCGCGGATGACCCCCTGTACCCGGCCCTCGAAAGGGAAACCGTTCGACTGTGGCAGCCACGCATCCGGCGCCAGGCGCACCGCACCATCCTGGAAAACGGCGGACTGATCACCGTCTCCTTCCGCGCCTGGTTCGGCTTCACCTCCGCGGCCGGAACAACCGACGATCCCCGCCTGCGCTTCCTCACCCTCAGCCTTCGAGAGCCCTACCCCGAACACCTCTTCACCGCCCGGCACACAGGAGCGGCAGAGGAGGAACTCAACCACATCCTCGGAGATGCACTGGCAGCCTGCTACTTCCGCCACAAAGGATCCCCAGCTGCGCTCGAAGAGGTGACTCTCAAAGAGATCGACTACCTCGAGTTCTACTACTGATCATCGTGGAGGCGCACGCAGACGTACGTCCGACGAGCACATGCGCCGCTCGACATCGTTGCGCTGCTTGTACGCTGCCGCTCAAGGGGTGGCTGGGGCCAGGCAGAGCGATCTGAAGCCAGTCCTGGAACGCCCCCAGCTTTCCGCCGTCGCCGACACCGCCGGCCGGGCGGGGCGGGGGAGAGGTGCTGCACAGATTGAGGACCGCTGGCGCCGCTGCTGGCGGTGCCAGCCGTTGACCACAGAGGCACAGCGAACTGCTGTGAAGCGAACTCCCCTGAGACATGCTGGGGCCACAAAGCCGCGCATACTTCTCCTACGCTCCGGGTCGTGACCGAGGCAGCTCTGAACATTCAGCGCGCATGCAACGATCCCCGTCTATCTGCGCCGACGTGATGCCGCCCGGCGGTCAGCCCTTTGGGAGCCCACCGGACGACACCACGTCGGTGCGGGTGCGGGTGCCGTTGTTCAGCGGCCGGGCCACTGCTCATAAGGCATGGCCCGAGAACCGTCGGCCCCGACCGTAAGGCGGATGGCCTACTCGAGATCGGCGACGACACCGTCACCGCGATTCAGCGGTCAGAGCCCGCAGCCTGCTGCTCTGCCGACTCGCTCTGTGCGGCAGCTCCGGCGGCCTCCGGGGCGGTGTAGAAGACGGACGCGCCCTGCTTGGTGCGCTGGGCCTGGTTCTTGGCCACGAGGTTTTCGAGCGTGGTGCGCACGACGGTGGTCTTGACGTTGCGCTCGGGGTGCTGCTTGTCGAGCGCGGAGGTGATGTCGGCTGCGGAGCGCGGCTCATCCTGGCCTGTCAGGTGCTCGCGGACCAAGTCGACGAGGGTGGGCTGGGCTGATGGAATGGAGGATGCCTCGGGCGCGTTCTTTTTGCGGGACTGCTTGGGGGCCGGGGTGGCGGGCTTCTTTGCCCGGGGCTGCTTGTCGGGCTTCGATGCGGCAGTCTTCTTCTTGCGGGGTGCGCGCGCTGCTGTAGTGGACTCGGATACAGCGGGTGCTGCCGACGCCCCGAGGGCCTGCTGGACGTTCACCAGGACGGTGTGGTCCTGCTCCAGAGCAACCAACTGTGCCTTCAGCGCTTCGATTTCACCGCTGATTCGTTCCTGTTCCTTACGGTTGAGCTCGAGGTCATCCGCCACCTTCGTGCTGTACTGCGAGGTCAACTGGGTGGGTGGAGCAGTGGTTTTCGACATGTGTTTACATCCCTTTCCGGGTGCCACGGCCGACGGGGCGAAGCTCGCGGCGTGTGCCAATCTCCTGCGTGTGCTGTCAGAGCATGCTGCCACGTGTGCAGGAGCAGATACTCCCGCAGGGCAATGTCGTAGTGATAGTAGGGAAAGGGCATGTGGTTTGCTCTGCCGTGGGACGCTAGACGCAGCGGATCCGAAGTCTGGTGATGTCAGTGCACACCTGCGATGGCATGCCGGTGGGGAGCCAGGCAGGCTGAAGGGGCAGTTCATCGGCGTCTCGAGGCTGGGTCTTCGCGGCCGGCCGGCCATGCCTTGTTGTAGGAGCGGCGCAGGGTGAGGAGCCCTTCCCAGGTCAGCTTCTCCAGCCGGGCCAGCAGCGCTGCCCGCCGTGCGCGCCTGGGGTTCCAACGCCCACCAGGCTGGCACGCGGAACCAGATTGGGGGGCCGCCCCCAAGCATTGGCCAAGGTGGCGTTGGTGACCACCGACACGCCGCAGCCCCCGGCTCCTCACCATCCCAGGGACTGCGGGCGGGCGTCCTGGATCGATGTCACCGGCCCGTCCAACGGCGTACGAGCGCTGCTGGAGACGCCCCGGATGCCGAAGCCCCGCAAAGAGCTGATCCAGCGCGAGATCGACCGCGTCGACGCGGTCCTGGCCCACGTCCGCACGGAGGAGACATGACGAGCATCGCCGACCGCACTCTGACCGAGGACGGCGTCACCGCCGAGACCGCCCAGGCGCTGCGGTCGGCGATGGCCCGGCTGTTCGCGGGCAAGCCGGCGCGCACCGACGGACGCCTGACCAAGCAGAACCTGTGGGCCGAAGCCGGGATCAGCAGGGCCACGATGAACCGCGCCCGCACCATCCTGGCCGAATGGGACGCCCACCTGGCAGAACACCGGCAGCGCCACCCCGGGAGAGGCCAAGCGGGACGAGGAGATCCGCGAACTGCGGCGCAAACTGGCCGAGGCCAAGGGCGAGAACACCGCCCTCCAGCGCCGTCTGGACGCCGCCGTGACCGCGATCGCCGTCCTGCACCACGACAACACCCTGCTGCGCGAGGAGCTGGCATCCCCGAGCGGCACGGTCGTCCCGCTCCAGCACCGCAGCGCTGGAGCCATCCACGACCCGGCGGGGTGATTGTCCCTTCCGCTCGAACTCTGCGACTGGCCGCCGAGCTGACCAGCGACTCGCGATTTGAAGTTGAACAGAGGCGCCCCAGTCTGTTCGGACTTACCTTGCGAAATCCCTGGGTCGCGCTGCGCGGAGTGCGGGCGCTCTGCGCAGCATATGTCACCACGTAATGGTCGGCCGCTTCACTCGCAGGGTAGGTCCGGAACTCGCAGAGTCCCCCCGGAACGGACACCCAGCCCAGTGTCGCCCTCGACCACTACCGCGAGTGGGTTGTGCGTGCCGTACGTGCCGTCCCAAGCCATCACTACCGCCCGATCGATGGTTAGCGTGTCGGCGGCGAATCGTGTCCTGCGATCCAGGTGAACGCAGTTGGCAGCCCGATCACACTATTGCCGCTATGGATGGCGCAAAATCCCCACTTCTGCTGTGGGAAAGCCTGAGTGCTTGATATTCATGTGGCCGCATTTTCCGCTCTGCCTCTAGGCGCAACTTAATGGACTCAAGAAAAAGGTACATAAGGGGATTCATGCTAGCTTCGCCCCAGGCTACAGTTGCGGTAGGGAGTATGGTATTCCACAGGCGTCCGATATATAGGCGACCATATGCCGTTTTCCATATTAGTGAGCTCTCAACGAAACCTCCCGTTACCGTGCGATAAATACGCTCTTCGGCCAGCACTTCGCCCGAAAAAGAAACGGCGAGATCTTCGCGTTTATACTTTCGATCTTGACCGGGGCGGTCCCTGTAGTAGGGGACTCTTAATTCGCCATCAGCTAGCGTTGGCGGAAGGAGGAGTGGTGCCAGATTGTCGTATTCGATGAAATTCAGGCTTACGTTGTATCCGCGAATGCAATCCGCTTCAAAATCCGGATCCCTTGCTTGAGTCCATGCGCCGATCTTCTGCGAAAACACGACCGGGTGCCTTGTCGACTCGTTGCTGAAATAATCGCAGCGGCTCTGTATATTTGAGGGGAGCTGATCTAGTGCCTCAAAGGGCGCAAGGGCCTTCAATGCTCGTGGAAGTGCGCTAGCATTGGGTATCGCAATAAGCAGGTCGATATCTGAAGCTGCCCCGATGAATGTGGATCCTCGAACACCATAATAGGGAGTGAAGGCCATCGAACCACCCAGAATGGCGCCGACGGTATGCGGTTCGAGCAATGATCTGATTCTATCCAAATCCCTAGCTCTTCGAGCAGTCTCAATTAGAGTCTCAGCTGGGCCGGGAAGACGGCGACTTGGATACCCTGGTGGCAAGCTAAACTCTATTGGAGTCCTGATTGAATATATTGCTTGAATCGAACTTTGATCGACGCTACTCCTGTACCTCGAATCAAGATTCCCTATTAGGGAGCAAGTAAGTTGGGCAGCATTTCCATTTCGATTGCCGATCGCTTCGGTTAGCATCGTTGCGAGCTCATCCCTGATGTTGGGCTGAAGCAAATGCGGCCAATGCCACGAGGTTTCAATGCGGAGAGCTTGATCTAGCAGCTGTGTTGCTCGCTCAATCAGTGACATTTAGCCCCATGTCTGTGTTCGCCTTTTGGGCGATGATAATTCCTCCAAGGCAGGTAATCCGGAGGGATCCGTGCTCTGTGATCTCCGCGGCTGCCAGCTCCGAGGCTCTCTGGAGTGTAGTCGCGAATGGTGTTCCTAGTTGATCCGCCCAGGCCTCATAAGACGCGAAGTGGGCGACGGCAGGGGCGACATCGGTTAGCTCAATTACACCCGGAAGTTTGAGAACGCGAATATTCACCAATTCATTTCTAAATAGTTCCGGTGCTTTCTCTAGGGAGAAGCGGGAGCTAAGTGAAATTCGAGACGGTCCTTCGAGGGTGCCGAGGACTTCGGCGGCAGCTGCGCTCCAGAGCTGGTCAAGCTCGTGTTTGTCGTTTTCGCTGTTTGTGGAGGCAATGACCAGGCCACCGGGTCTAAGTACGCGAGCTGCCTCTTTGATTGCGGCCGGAATGTCTGGGACGTGATACAGCATATGCATAGCCAGAACGGCATCAACCGACGCGTCTGCAACGGGAAGTGCTTGGGCGTCGGCCACCGCAACGGGGTGCGAAACACTCGTGATGATACCGATAGAGATATCTAACCCGATAACCTTGATATCGGGTCGATCCTGGCGAATTCTGGTAATGAACTTTCCATTTCCGCAGCCGACATCGAGGATCGTTCCGTTGGTCTTGGCTAGGTGCTCGACGATTATGCCGGGTAGGTCGTATCTGGGTTTCTGCCACAAATAGATTGACTGTCGTGCGGCGAGGTGCTGGTCGTCAGCATAGGCGCTTGTGGCTAGGCGAGCCGTGTCGGTAACAGCCAAATCCTGTTGCCTGGTGTTACTAGTCATGCACTTGACTCCGAAATGGCAGCGAGGTGCGAGAACGAGAACAGATATGTCGAACTTGTTCGCGGAGGCTCAGCAAGGCGGACGGACTCGCATAAGGAGAGGACGAGAGACGTTGGTCTAGAGCGCTAAGCCGCTTGGTGATGCTAGCGGTTAGGTGCTCAGGAGGAGCCTGTATGACAACGGTTAGCGCTTCCTCTGCGCAGTCTATGTCCCGACTCGCAAGGTATCCATTCACGAGGTCGAGATGTGCGGCGAGTAGATCTCCGGATGACTGGTCGGCATCGGGCGCCGCACTATAGAGGGCTATTGCCTGCTGAGACGCAGTTATGGCAGTTGCTGCCCGGCGAGAGTCGTTGAGAGCCAGCAGGGCAGTTCCGACGTAGGTCCATTGCTTGGCTTCGGGGAATACAAATACTCCCGGTAGATCCACATCTGATATGTCGGCACGGATGTTAGCTGCGGACTCGATGGCTTGGAGAGCTCCGATCCGGTCTCCCATGGCAGCGTAGGCACGTGCTTGGAGGCTTAAAAGGCGTGGACTTATGGTGCCGCCATCGTTATAAAGCATACCGGATTGAGCAAGTTTAGCAGCCTTTGCGTAGTCGCATTGCCAGTATGCGATGAGTGACTGGATAGACCGGACCCAGGCGCGGAGGCCATTGTGACCAGCATTCTCGGCGCAGAGCCAAGAGGCACGGGCGTTCGTAGCGGCGGCGGGATACTGGCCGAGGTCAAGGGCAATGTGAGTGACGAGCCCGCTCAGGTAGCCCGCCGCGAGGTAGAGCCGTGCGGTCTGGTGCGGAGCTTGGCGGCCCTGGAGTAGATCGAAGATGCTTCGTCGCAGGGAGCTGACTTCGTGGACCAGATAGGGCGCCGGCTTGGTGACGTATTCCAGGGCGAGACGGCTGATGTCGGCTTCTAATTGCTCAAGCAGAATATCATCGACGTTAATGCTGCTGGCAATGCGGATGAACAGGGCCGATTCTGCTGAGTCCGCCGCAATAGCAGTGGCCATGTCTGGGTGAGTGTTGGACTGCTGTGTGTGGTGAAGCTGGGTTGGTACTGCTCCGGTGCGGACGAGCGCGGATGCTTCCGTGAGGTCGAGCACTTCGGTGAGTTGATCGACATTGAGGTTGAGAACTCTGGCCAGCTTCGGACGCATCCAAGGTTGGGGGGTGGCCTGGCCGCTCTCCCATCGCCCGACGGTTGTACGGTCGGTTCCCATCGCCTCAGCTAGCGACTCCTGCGTGTGTCCGATCGCCTTGCGCCGGTCGATGAGGCGGAGTCTCCTGCTCGCCATGCGTGTCCTCCTCTACGCTCTGAGATCTGCCAAGACCGCGAAGGTCGAGGTCAGCCCCCGATCAGCAGCGTGGATGCATCCTGCGTGCATCTATTCTGCCGTGGTTCAGCACGCTTGAACACGGTTTGATTGGAGACATCGGGAGCTCTCGGAGGTCGGGTCGTCCTACGGGGTCTGTTTCGAGGCGGCGCAGATCTTGTGGCGCTCTAGGGGTGGATGGTCCTGACTCTCCACGCCTGTCCGTCTGGTATCAGGTTGCTCTGCCGTGCGATCGGGCCAACCTGGGCGGCCTCTATTCAAGGAGTCAGTAATGATCATGCCAGTGGCCAGCACCCAAGTAGTGGCGATTGCTGTCGGCTACTCCATCCTCGTCTTGGCTGTCTCGCTCATCGCGGCTGCCCACCCGGACCCTCGGCGTCGGGCCGATGCACGTCAGGTCCTCGATCGGCTCGTCCAGATCTTCCAGCGGCGAAGCTAGTTCGAGGCGATACCTGGGAGGCGGGAACTGAGAGGCGTCTGATATCCGAGACGTTCGGTTCAGCAGGGGCAGCGCTTGCGGTGCCCCTCCGCCGGATTGATCCACCACGGGCTCGATAGAGGTGGCATGACGCCCGCACCCACCGCGCCCGTCAGAACACTGCCCGGGACGCCGCCTGGCGAGGCGTGGTACGACCTCGGTCTGATGTTCACCACTGCTGACGGCGCCGGGATCCACGTGGATCTGGTTAGCCGCCAGTTCCGGGTGGTGGTGCGCGGGGCGGCTCTGCCGCCGATCTGGCTGCATGGCCTGCGCCGCAGCGTCGATTGCTCTGGCGGAGGGTTCGGACCTACCTTGCGAAATCCGTGGGTTGATGGTCGGCCGCCTCACTCGCAAGGTACGTCTGAACTTCGCAAGATCACTCGCAAGGTAGGTCCGGAACTCGCAGAGTTCCTCCGGAACGGACAGTGATGCCCTCGGCGCCACCGGCGCGGTGAGCCGTCCGGCACAGCGTCCGGCACACACCGGCACAACCGCAGGTCGCACGGCGCAACCCCCGACACACGCAGCCCGTCTCCGGCACAGTCCGTGCCGGAGACGGGCTCGTTCGTGCTGGACGTGTGCTGGCGTCGCCCGCGGCCTGGACCTGCGCGGCAACGACCTGTCCGCGATCCGCGGCCTGACCTCGCTCAAGCACGCCGTCATCGAGCCGGCCCAGACGATGCAGCTGGGCCGCGCCCTGGTCGGCGACCTGGAACTGAGCCTTCCCGACGACTGACATTCTCCGCGAGGGGGAATCGTGGCCATCCGCATCGCCTTCACCGACCCCGACGCGCTGATCGAGCGCTGCGAGATCACCGACATCGACGTCAGCTTCGGCGAGGGCGACCTCGACGAGGACGCCGTCATGCCCCTGCCGGGACGCTGGCGGCCGCTGACACCCGACCAGGCCACGGCGCTGCGCAGCGGCCCCGGCGACGGCCCGGTCACGGTGATCGAGCTGGTCCGTCCGCACAACCGCTGGGCCTCCTGCCGGGGTCCTGGATTCAGTCGGCGTCGGTGCTGAGCTGTTCCAGAAGGGCGCGTAGCCCGGGGTGCCGGACGTGGAGATGCTCGGTTGCGGTGGAAGTCGCGGGGCCGTCGCTGGGGGTGACAGTGAGGCGGGGCGCGGGGATCTGAGGCGGAGCCTCGGCCAGGTGGAGGTGTGGGGGCCACGGCATGGAAGGGAGGCGGTAGACGGCTTCCTGACACCAGGCGGCTGCGCCTCGGTTGGCTTTGGCCGCTATCCGGCGGGTCAATCGGCCGTGCTGGTACCGGGTGGTGGGCGGGGTGGAGATCAGAAGGTGGGTGGGGGAGACAGGGGCAAGGAGCTGGGCGGTGGCGGGAAGCAGCGGAGGCGTGATGCTGTAGGTGCCGTCCTTGCGGCGCACCGTCACGCCGCTGTCGGACAAGACCAGCAACGGCACGTTGGCCCGAAGCAGTACCAGCTCCCGGCCCGGGGCGTTGAGCGCGGCCTGGGCGTGCTGGAACGCCCGGAGGGCCGCCCGCAGCGGCGACCGAGGATCACCAGTCCCCGTCACATCAGGCGCTTGGTGGTAGGCGATCCAGAACACCTCCACCCGCTCCCACGGCTCGAGCTCGCGGCCCAGCCGTGCCTGCCACCGCCCAACCGCCTCCGCAGCCCAGAACAGGGGGAGCAGGTGCGTCCCCACCTGCTCGTCCCAGGACCGGAACGCCTGCGTGCGCACCAGCTGCCATGCCAACGTGTCCACCAGCACCCTGCGCTCCGCCTCGGCCAGAGGCCACTGGCCACGCCGGATCGCCCGCAGCACGGGAGCCGCACGGTCATCCACTTCGCGAGCCAGGAACGTCTCGACGGCAGCCCGCTGCCCGCCCTCAGCCACCCGATCGGTGTTGAAGTGCTTCTTCTTGGCTGCCGCCCTGACCGGGGTCCGGTGCTCCGCACCGCTGCGCCATCGCCCAATCAGGTGGCCGTCCTCGGCGAATTCCCTCAGCCACAGCCGGGGCACCAGGTGATGATCCTTCGGCGTGTTCTTGCCCATGCCGACCGATGCTAGATCGATGGTGCTGTACGACGGCGCCGAGTTCGGACTGCGATGCCAGTGCTCAGTAGCGCGTGTGGTTCAGTGCGTTGGCGGCCCTGAGGGCTTCCTCCGCGGCTCCTGAAAGGAGATTCGCGTTGTCCGGGAGGTTCTCCAGGGATTCGGCGGCCTTCAGGGCCTTGTTCGCGGCTTGCTTGAGGGCGAAGGCGTTGTCCGGGAGGTTCACGAGCGTGTCGGCAGCGTCGGCGAGTACGTCAGCACTGTCCGGCAGAGTCCTGAGGGAGTGGGCGGCACCGGCCAGTACGGTGGCGCTGTCCTCCAGGTTCTTGAGGGTGTCAGCGGCGTTGGCCAGCAGGTTGGCGCTGTCCTCCAGGTTGGCGAAGGTGCGCGCTGAGCTGTGCAGCATGGTGATGCCGTCCTCGGAGATCCCGAAGCCGTGAACCCTCGGGTCGGCCAGCTCCTTGACGACGACCTTGAGCAGAGAGGCGAGTTCCGGGGCGGTCTTGGCGAACTCGTCCAGCGCGGGTCCGATGCGGTCGACGACTTCGTTCTGGGCGGTGGCGATCATCTCGCCGAGCTCGGATTTGGTGAGCTCCCCCAGGCCCGCCAGCGCGTCGACGCCATCGGCCTCGCGGGCGTGCTTCCAGCCCAGCAGCACCTCCACCGGGTACTGGGCGCTGTCGGGGCCGTCGACTTCCTCGTGGTGGGGGTTGCACAGCAGGATGAGGTTGTCGAAGCTGTTGCGCTCCTTCACCGACCAGGTCGGATCGAATCGCTTGCCGCCCTCTTCGAAGGCCCGGATGTGAGCGATCTCGAGGTTGAGCTTGGGCGCGCCGTTGATCATGCGGACGGTGGGGACGTTGCAGTCCGGCCAGTAGCATCCGCCGCGCGCCAAAGTCATGAGCGCGGCGATCGTGGCGTTGCTGTAGTAACGGCGTGGCTTCTTGTCCACGGGCCCTCCCCTTTCGCGATGGACACTCGCGAGGACCGTAGCGACGTGCACTGACAAGGACGGGCGCCCGCAGCCCTGGATGGCTGCCTTCAAGCCATCTCGTACGTTGAGCCGAGGCCCGGGGCTGCGGCATCGGGGCCTGACCAGCCAGACCGAGCCGCTGCTCGCCCCGCTTGCGACCGCTCGGCGCGGCTGGCCACGCTGCGCCCGACGGTCCGACGGGCACTCAGCGGCGGTCCCGGCCATAGCCAGTGACCGGGACCACGGCGCGGCCGGGGCTACTCCTCTTCCTCCTGCTCCAGTTCGGCGCGCGTTGCCGCGTCGCACTGTGGGCACTGTGCGCACCGGCTCGGCCAGCCGTCCCGCGGCACGATGGTCGCGTGAGCGCCCGGATGCATAGCTGCCGACCGCCCGGCCTGCCAGCCGCTGCAACAGCACAGTGTTGCACCCCTGACCTGTAGGGCTACGGGGACTGGCCTTGCGCCACCGCGACGCAGTGAGGCCGATGGCACGAGGCTTCCGGAGTGCCAGGATGCATGGCCGAAGGTCGTCGAAGACGCCATGACCCTGGCTCGCTGAGAGCCCGGCGGGTTGCGACCACCGGTGGTAAGTGTGCAAAGCCATGAGGCCAACGCCGCCGCAGCGACGCTGGCCTGGGCATGCCCGTGCGCCAACACGATCATGCGATGTCCCTGAGTGATAAGGATTGGAGCCAGTAGCAGTCAGGGGGTTGCCCGGAAGATCCGGTGCTCGTCGTGAGCGTCGCACCCGCCCATGAAACCTGCAACGCGCATTGGGACAACCGTGCACCCACACCCTCGCTCCAGCAACGGTGACCGAGGCAGACCTTCCCGGGCACAGTGACGAATACCCAGGCCGCGAGCACCCCGCAAGTCCCGCACATGATCGCCCGTGGATAGCCGCGAGCCTGACCGAGTGCCAGACACTGGGACAACAGCGCGTGAAAAGCCCGGAGGGGACAGGAAGCATGCGAACAAGTGACACCATGTTCATCCCCGCGAGGAGCGCCAACTGCTCGTGTGACCAGACAAATTGGAGCCAGTAGCCGACCCGCCTGCCATACCGGGTCACCCCTGTCAGGAGAGACGATGCACACCCCTTCACGAACCGAACGCCGCGACCCCCGTTCCACCGTCCCGCACCCCGCGACCCCTCCGCGCATAGGCGCCGGCGAGGCCGTCGTCATCATCGTGATCCTCATCCTTGCTGCCGCCCTCACCGTGCAGGGCACCCCGCCGGGCCAGGTACTGCAAGTGCTGGCTGAGGCCGGTGCGCTGTCGGTCATAGTGCTCCGGGCATGGAGCCTCGCCCCGCTCCGGATGGCCCGCTCCGCCCTCTCTGCTGTCTCTCCTGCGTGAGGAGGCCACGATGGGATGCAGCGAAGCACCGATCAGCACAGCCAACCAGGCCTTGGCCGCCCTCGCCCTGTGGCTGCGCGCAGCTAAAGCGGCCTCCGGCCTGAGCTACCCCACCCTGGCCGAGCGAGCCGGATACCACCCCTCCAACCTGCGCCGCGCCGCCACCGGTCACCACGTTCCCTCCCAAGCCGTAGTGACCGCCTACGCCACCGCTTGCAGCGCTCGTGCCGACCACGCCCTGCAACTGTGGCGGGAAGCCCGCTACGAAGCACGCCGCGCCGCCCGAGGCCGCCGCATCAGCCGGGCCGCGCCCCGCCCCGAGCTCGTGCGGGATGCCGCCGACCTCAGCGCTGGCATGATCGAGCTCTACGAGAAGGCTGGCGCGCCGACGCTGCGTGAGATGGAGGCATCCGAGGCCGGACAGCACGGCCGCCTGCCCCACAGCACCGTGCACCGCATCGTCACCAAGCAGGCCGTTCCCAAGTGCCCCGTTCAGTTCGCGGCGTTCCTGCAGGCATGTGGCGTCGAGGAACACGACCGCCAGCCCTGGATAGATGCCTGGCACCGTGTCTGGCAGATCGAAGCAGAGGAGCCGCCAGACCCAACGCCCACACGAAGCGGCACCCCGCCCGACCACGCCGACAATGCCGGAGTGGTACTCCTCAGCCCTGGCATGCTCGCGAGCGTGCAAGCCGCCGGATACACCGTCTTGCCCTGGGACGGCATTGACCACCGATACCTTCGGGTGAGCTGCATCGCCTGCCACCACCCCCTCACCGTCAAGCCCCGGCAGCTGCACACTCTCCGCGCCTGCAGCTGCCGCGCCCCTCACGAGCCGCTGTCTCGCCCGCCCTCGTCTCCCGCTTCACCACAGACAGGCGCGGCCCCTGAAAGCCTCGACAGCCCCGCGGTCCTACCCGCCCTGAAAGCACTCGAACTCGCACGTGCACGTCTGCGCGCACCGCTCACCGACCCTCAGGACGAACGGCGGGCTGTCGACGAACTCCGCCAAGCCCTGCGACGCACCTATGTGGTCATGGCCGAACAGCAGCGGATCGCCCCAGGACTGCGCCGCCAGGCGCAAGAGCTGCTGAACCGCTCCACCGACCTTCTGGAATGGGTGGAGGCAGATCAACCGCGTCTGCTCCAGGAAGCCAGCAGCGGCTGACACGGACTGGTGGCTTGCCGCTCGACGGGAGAGCTGTGATGAGCCTCCGTCTCAATACGGTGGAATAGCTGGCCATGATGGACAGGCAACGTGTCAGAAGCATCCTTGGGAACCGGGTGCGCCGTAATCGTGTCCGTATCGGGAGCGCCGCCGGCGTGGCGGTAGCCCTCGGGGCCATCCTCATCGTGCTGGGGCCGCTGTCGTGGCTGGTAGCCGGGGACGCAGTCCGCGCACTCCACGGGAAAGAGCGGGCAGACGCGCTGAACGCGGTACGCCAGACGGTGCTGGCCGCAATGGCGGGCGCAATGGTGCTTCTCGGCCTTGTGTTCACGGCGAGCTCACGCGCAGCCTCTCCACTCGATGGCGTCGACCGGGACTGGCACCTCGCGGCCCCGCCGTGGCGAGGCCTGTGCCGGCGGACATCACCTCAGCGCAGAAAGGCTGCTCCGGCCCGGGCGGTGACGCAAGCCATTGGGGGGACTGCGGGGAATGCCCCGCAACCAGGCGGCTGGTTCGCTACTGTCCCGGTATGGGATCCACCTCCGGCGCTGAACGCAGCCGGAGAAAGGGGACGCCGGAGCCCGAGGGCAGGGGAGCAGCGTGCTGAACGACAAGGACGTCCTGGAAGCGGTACGGCGACGCCTCGAAGAGCGCGGTGACGGTATGAAGCTGGGACTGCCGGACACTGCGAAAGTCACCTGGCATCCGCTCCTGGAGGGCCAGATCGTGCGGTGCATCGAGACCCGTACGCAGGATGAGCGGCTGCACTACGGCTCCATCGACCTGTCGGACCGGCCGGAGTACGACACCCTCTCCCGCTACCGCCTCGCCCCGCCGAAGAACCTCACCAAGACGCAGAAAGTGACACTGGTCCAGCGTGGTTCAGTAACCGAACGGTCCTGCGACGACTGCAGCAACGGGAAGAAGCCATGCCCGCGCTGCCAGGGCCGGGGAGATCTGCCCTGCGAGGCATCGACAACCTGCGCCGACTGCCGGGGTATCGACTCCTGCCTACGCTGTGAGGGTACTGGCGACAGGATCCGTAACGCTCCCGACGGCCAGCAGCCGGTCGGGGAACGCGAAGTCTGCCGAAGGTGCGGGGCACTGGATGCCGCCTGCCCCACCTGCCGCGGCCGTGGCCGCACCACCTGCACAACGTGCGAGGGGCGAGGTATACGTGACTGCCCCGACTGCGACCGGGCCGGAACCGTGCCGCACCAAAGCTGTAAAGGCACCGGCAGAACCGTCACGTGGACCGAGGCCACGATCAGCCGGAAGCCGATGATCGAGCCGGTCAAGCATCCCAAAGCAGGCGTGCCATACCCGGCCCGGGAGCTGGCACGCGAGAGCGGCAAGTGGCACGCGCTACGCCTGACGCATAAAGACACCCTCCCCGAGAACCTGGCTGACGAATTCCGAAACCTCGCACAGCCGTATCTCGCGCCCCACGAAGGCGAGATCGGGCGGGAGGCCACCTTCAAGCACCTGCGGCTGGCTCGCGTCGAGGTGCCCCAGCACCCGCACCGGGTCTACTACGTCTTCCCCACGGACACCTCCCCTCAGGTACTGGTTCTGCCCTCGCAGCAGCGAACCTGGCAGATCGCCGCAGCTGCCCTGGGGGCCCTGCTGGTGCTCTTCCTTCTTCTCCGGCTCGTGTCGTAGCAGGCCACGTCCGAAGATGCGGACGGCCATTGGGGGAGGGCAGGGCCCTGGTCAGAAGAGAATGTGCAGCTCGTCAGCCCCCCAGAGGTGGTACTCGACGTTTTCTCGGCTCATGCCGCTTCCGGGAAGAAGCCCGGAGGAACCAGGACCGCTGGTAGCGGGGGTGCGATAAGGCTCGGGGACCGCTGCCGAGTGACGGTGGCACAGGCCTGGCAGGTGTCAGCCAGGCGCCGGAGTCCGCCACTGTGATCGCGGGCGAGGAGTAGCACCAGAGGGCCGTCGCAGCCTCGGTGCCGGGGATGCGACCGACAGGAGTGTTCGTCACCGAACACGGCCTGCTCCTCCGCGAACTCGCCGAGGACGTGAGCGAAGAGGAGGTCCGCGCCAAAACGGAAGCGCCCCTGGTGCCAGCCTTCTCCTGACCGCCCTGCCCAGCCGTTCCCCAGGCCGGGTGCCAGGGAGGGGCTTGGCAGACCCCCAGCGCCGTTGGGGCAAGCCGCTGCATGGCAACCAGGGGTGCCGCAGCGGACACCCGCGCATCGCGACGGGCGCACCCGCACGATGCCAAGACCGCGTCGGGACCTGGCTGCCAGAACTGTTTTCAAAGAGGGTCGGGGCCTTCCACTCCGGACGGCCCTCGACCCATGCCAGCGGTGGACAACGGACAAGATGAAACCCCACCCATACTCGGCTCCGCGTCGTCTGTAGTGACTCAGGCGGGCCTGATATCGGCGTCGTCGGCGCCAGGTTGACCATTGCAGGGTGTGCTGGATCGGGGCTGGCTGGCGGCCGGTGAGGCGGGTGATCAGGCGTCGGATTTCAGCGAGGCTGAGGTGGATGAGCTGGGAGGATCCGATTCTGCTTTGTCCTTTTCCAGCTGTCGGGCCCGCGGACGGTCAGGCAGGTGTGGGCCGCCATGGCCAGTGTCATGTGGCGGTGCCAGCCGGGATAGCGGCGGACCTGGTAGTCATCCAGACCGCATTCTTGCTTCGCACTCTGGTCGGGTAGGACCGCCGCAGCAATGCGGCGGTCCTACCCGACCAGGCGGCGAAGAACGAG
>NZ_RIBZ01000327.1:0-40229 GCF_003721215.1 Streptomyces botrytidirepellens | reverse complement strand
GCCGCGGCCCGCCGCACCTCCTCCCCGCGCCGCCGCGCGATCTGCCGGGCCAGCACCGGGGCGGCCAGGGCGGCCGCCTCCTCCAGCGCCGCCCGCTGCTCCCGGGAGGGCGCGGTCGGCACGATCGCCCAGATGGAACCCACGGACAGGTCGTCCACCCGGATCGGCATGATCGCCCGCGGCAGCACATCGGGCGCCCCGGACGCCCGGAAGTCCGCGTAGAGCGGGACGGACGAACCCGCCAGCCGCACATCCAGCCGGTCGTTGCGCAGCAGCGGCCGGTACCGGTCGGGCACCCGTCGGCTGAGGATCGTCGCGACGCGGGCGTCGTCCGAGTACTCCTGGCCGGGCGAGTAGGTGATCAACTCGGAGGCGTCGTCCTCGATGGTGACCGGCGCGCCGACGAGCCCGGCGATGCTGTTGGCCAGGGCGAGGAGGCCGTCCGGGGAGTCGTCGTACATGGCTCCTCCGCTCATGAGCGCGCCGACGGTTCCGGGGGCCACTACCCGGACCGGGCCGTATCGATGCGCTGACGCGGGGATCGTCCAGGGATGTGCCGTTACGCGCCCCGCTCCCCGATCGCCCCGATCGCCTCCGGGCGGCGCCGCCCGTACCCGGTGGCCTGCTCGAAGGCGTGGCCGATCTGGAGGACGGCGAAGTCCGCCCGGTGCGGTCCGACGATCTGGAGACCCACCGGCAGCCCGGCGGGGGTGAACCCGGCCGGGACGGACAGGGCGGGGCTGCCCGTCGACGTGACCAGGTACGCCGAACGCATCCACTCCAGGTAGTCCCCCATCGCCACCCCCGCCACCTCGGTCGGGTACTCGATGCCGATGTCGAACGGGGGCACCTGGCTGACCGGGAGCAGCAGCACGTCGTAGCGCTCGAAGAAGGCGCGGACGCGGTGGAAGAGCGCGGTGTGCAGCACCTCCGCCCGGGCCACCTCGGGCCCGGTGAGGCGGCGCCCCGCCTCCGCGTTCTCCCGGATCGTCCGCTTCAGGCCCTCCGGGTGGCGGTCCATCAGCGGGCCGAACGCGACCTCGAACAGCGCGGCCCGCTGCGTACGGAACACCTCCTCGCCCTCCGACAGGTCCGGGCACGCCCGCTCCACCACGCACCCGAGGTCCTCGAAGACCCCCGCCGACGCCTCCACGACCGCCGCCACCTCCGGCTCCACCGGCACCAGCCCGCCCAGGTCCGGCGACCAGGCCACCCGCAGCCCGGTCAGATCCCGGTCCAGCGGCCGGGCGAACCGGGCGCCCGGCTCCTCCAGCGCGATCGGCGACCGCGGGGTGGGGCCCGCCATCGCGGACAGCAGCAGGGCGGTGTCCGCGACCGTACGGGCCATCGGGCCCTTGACCGAGAGCGTGGTCCACGCGTTCGACGCGGGCCAGGTCGGGACGCGCCCGGGCGACGGGCGCAGCCCCACCACGTTGTTGAACGAGGCCGGGTTGCGCAGCGACCCGCCGGTGTCGCTGCCGTCCGCGATCGGAATCATGCCGCTGGCGAGCGCGGCGGCCGCGCCGCCACTGCTGCCGCCCGCGCTGCGGTCGGGTGCGTACGGGTTGTGGGTGGCGCCGAAGATCGGGTTGAAGGTGTGCGAACCGGCGGCGAACTCGGGCACGTTCGTCTTGCCCAGGGTGATCGCCCCGGCGTCCCGGATGCGCTCGATGATCAGGTCGTCCTGGTCGGGTATGCCGTCGACCAGCGGCGAACCGTGACTGGTGCGGATGCCCGCGGTGTTGTGGGTGTCCTTGTGCGCGATGGGCAGCCCGTGCAGCACCCCCACCCCGTCCGCCCCCGCCGCCACGATCCGCTCGTCGGCCGCGGCGGCGGCGTCGAGCGCGCGGTCCGCGACGAGGGTGACAATGGCGTTGACGTCGGGGTTGACCCGCTCGATCCGCTCGAGATGCGCTTGGAGTACCTCCCGCGCCGACACCTCACGCCCCCGCAACAGGGCGCTCAGCTCGCGCGCGGTCTTGTAGCACAGCTCGTCGTCGTGGTCCGTCACGGTTGCTCGCTCTCGTAGCTCGTCGGATTGTCCCCACCCCGCCCCTTCCCGAACCAGGGGCTCCGCCCCTGGACCCCGGACGAGGCCCGGCAGCACGGCGCGACGGCCCCTCCGGCCGCCGTGCGGCGGCGCGGAGAGCGCGCGCCGCAACGGCCCGCCACGACCACAGCATCTTGAGGCAGCGGCCGAGGTACGGCCACGGCGGGGCCCAAGGGCAGACCCTCTGCTCCGGGACGTGGGCGGGCCGGGGCGCAACGGCCGCGACGCCAGACGCCAGCTCCGGCGCCACCCCGCACACGGAAAACGGCCCCAGAGGCGCGGCCACCGCGGAGGCCGGGGGCGGAGCCCCCGGTTCGGGAAGGGGCGGGGTGGGGAACAACGGCCGCGACGCCAGACGTCGAGCCCGGCGCCACCCCACGCACGGCAAACGGCCGCAAAGGCGCGGCCACGGCGGGGCCCGGGGGCGGAGTCCCCGGTTCGGGAAGGGGCGGGTCGGGGGACAACGGCCGCTCGCAGGGCACGGCCGCGGCGGCAACAGCCCCCGCCGGACGGCGCCGGGGCCACCGGTCCCGACCGCAGCACGCTTGGGGCAGCGGCCGAGGCGCGGCCGCGGGGGCCAGGGGGCGGAGCCACCGGTTCGGGAAGGGGCGGGGTGGGGAACAACGGCCGCGGGCGGCGCTCCCGGTGGCGGGCGGGCGTCATCGAGACCACCGCGGGGCCGTTAAGGGCGGGGGGATTCGTCGGGCTGCCGCGCGGCCGTGGCCGTGGCTGCGCGCGGGCCGGGGTCCGGGGCGGCGGAGGCCCGGTGAGGGGCAGGGGCGGGGCGGGGGAACAGCAGCTGCACCAGCAGCGCCACCGCCACGTTCACCCCCAGCCCCACCAGCCCGGCGTTCACGTGCCGCACATCCACCTCGGCCAGCGTCAGCCACGTCACCACGGCCTCGCCCGCCGCCAGCCCCGCCAGGGCGGCCCGCGCCGTGAGCAGGCGGCGGGCGCCGAGGACGGCGAGCAGGCCGGGGACGAGCTGGATGAAGCCGCTCACCGTGAGCAGTTGCAGGTCGGCCAGGAGGCCGGGGCGCAGGATGCCGAGGGTGAGGGCCAGGCCGATGGCCAGGACGACGACGCTGTGGTTGACCCGCATGCGGGCCGACTCCCGGCCCGGGGGCAGCAGGTTCTGGGCGACCAGGGTGGAGATGCCGATGCACATCGCCCCGGCCGGGACCATCGCCGAGGCCGCCGCGGCGACCACGACGAGCCCGGTGGCCCACTCCGGCAGGGCGCCCTGGGCGAGGGTGAGCAGCACCCCGTCGCCGTCGCCGTCGACCCGCGCGACCACCCCCGTGAGCCCGACCATGATCGGGATCATCAACGCGACCTGGTACACCGGCATGAAGATGTTGTTCGTACGGATCGCCCGCGGCCCGCCCGCGGCCATCAACGGCGGCCAGTGGTGCGGCGTCGCCATCATCCCGCCCGCGATCGCCGAGACCAGCACACTCGTCGTCCACCACACCTGGTCCTGCGCCCCGCCGTGCACGGTCAGCATCTGCGGCTGCACCTCGTGGACCCGCCGGAACACCTCGCCCACGCCGCCGCCGACGTAGTGCAGCGGGACGACGACGGCGAGCACGGCCATGACGCCGATCGTCAGGATGTCCTTGAAGTAGGCGCTGTTCTTCAGCCCGCGGATGCCGGACCACAGCACGAAGGCGGCCGTCAGCACCGAGGCCAGCACCATGCTCAGCCGCCCCGACGCCGTACTGCCGGTCACCAGCCCGACGACCATGCCCAGCCCGGTGAGCTGGAGCTGGATGTAGGGGAGTAGGAAGATCAGCCCGATGACCGCGACGACCTTGCCGAACAGCGGGCTGCGGTAGCGGTCGCTGAAGTAGTCGGCCTGGGTGAGGTAACCGCGTTCCTTGCCCAGCCGCCACAGCCTCGGCTGCACGAAGTAGAGGAGCAGGAAGGCGAGCGCCAGGTAGACGACGGCGTACGTGGCGGCGTTGCCGCCGGTGAACGCGACACCCGCGACCCCGAGGAAGCTGAAGGTGGTGAACACCTCGCCCGCCTGGAGGAACCACATGGCGGCGGTGCCGAAGTTGCGCCGTCCGACGGCCCATTCGGCGAGGTCGGTGGAGCGCCCGGTCCGGCCGAGGAAGCCGCAGAGGGCGAGGGCGCACATGCCCAGCAGCGATACGGCGAGGACGACGCTCACTGGCCCTCACCCGCCGCCGCACTCGCCGCCGCGCCCGCCGCCACGCGCTCACCGTGCCGGAACAGCCCCCACTCGACGGCGGCCAGCGCCGGGGTGAGCGTGAGCACCCAGCCGCCGACCCAGACGTACAGCGAGGGCATGCCGAACCACAGCCGCTCGGCGTTGACGAACGGCAGCCACACCGACGCGAGCAGGGCCAGCGCCGGGACCACGGGGAGAAGGACGAGCAGTTTGCGCCGCGACACGGTACCTCCAGGGCGCGAGGGGACTGCGCGGCATTCAACAGACCCGCCCCGCCTCCGGCATCGTCACCGGCGGCCAACATGCGGCGGCCCCGCCTTGTCCGCGGGGACAAGGCGGGGCTCCAAAAGGTCGCTACCGGCCCGCGCCCACCGGAAGCCGCGCGGCCGACGTCCCCAGACCCGTCGGTCCCAGCAGCTGCCGCGGCGCCCGGGCCTGGTACCGCAGCTCCTCCTCCCGGTACCGGGCGACCCCCCGGTGCCAGGCCAGGATCCCGGTCATCCAGTTCTGGAGGTCGCGCACGTACCCCTCCAGGGCCGCCCGGCCCTCCGCCGACAGCCCGAAGTCCTCGTACAGGACCGGGAACTCATGGGCCGCGACGTGCTGGAACTGCCGCATCCGCGAGGTCATCAGGTCCTGCACGATGGCCACTCCGGTCGGGTAGTCGCAGTCGAAGAAGTTCTGCACGACCAGGACGCCGTTGTGGAACTCGCCCTCGAACTCGATCTCCTTCTGGTACGAGAAGACGTCGTTGAGGAGGGTGGCGTAGTCCATGGCGGCGCTCTCCAGCGAACGGACCGGCCCGCTGTCGTAGATCTCGGGCGGGAGGCGCCTGCCGCAGGCGAGTCGGCACAGGCTCATGGTGAGGCCGGAGCCGAAGGTGTGGCGGCGCATCTCGATGTAGTCGACCGGGTCGGGGATCCGGTGCTGCGCCTGGTTGGCCAGCTCCCACAGCCAGCTGTCGAGCATGTCGTCGACGGCCCGGCGGAACGCGCGGCGCGCGCCCTCCTCCATCGGCCCCGCGGTACGCGACCACAGGTCGGCGAGGGAACGCTCCAGCCCGCCCGCCGGGACGGGGGTGGGGCCCGCGTCGACCGGCATGAACCTCTTGAGCCGCTCGTTGCACGCCTTGGCGCCGGTGAGGTCCCGCCTCCGGCCGAAGACCTGGGGGTAGTAGTCGTCCGCGTAGGTCCCCCAGGCGAGCCAGCCCGACGTCAGATCCAGCTCGTCGGGGGACGCCTCGGGGTGGATGCCCGCCGCGCACAGCGGAAGGTCGGCGGCGCGCAGTCGGCGCTCGTTCCAGACGTCCGAGTCGGGGACGCCGGGCTGGGGCCCGAGGATGCCCATCCGGTGCGTCCACTCGACCAGATTGCGGCGCGCCCGGTCCAGATGCGGGCTGAGCCGGGCGGCGAACGGCATGAAGAAGTCCGGCAGCCGGGACGGCCCGACCCGCTGATGCGGCACATGGCTGAAACCGCGCGCCCGGGCCCGCTCCGCCCGGCCGGTGGTGAGCCGTATGTCGGCGGCCGATACGCCCAGGCCGCTACCGCCCGCGCCACCGACGCCGAGGCCACCGACGCCCAGGCCGCTCACCGAGAACGGCGACCAGGCGGGCTCGGCCGCGGCGCCCCCTCCGCCGTTCATGTAGCGGCTGGACCGCATGTGCCACTCATGGCCACCCGACTGCCAGTCCTGGAGCCCCTTGACGTACGCCATGACGTCCGCGCAGGCCGCCGCGTCCAGGCCGTGCTCGGCGAAGAGCGGGGCCAGCTCGGTGAACGTGGTGTTCTCGAACTGCTGGAGCCGCGAGGTGAGCAGGTCGTTCACGGCGTCCGCCGCCTGCTGGGTGGTGCAGCCGAGGAACGTCTCCAGGACCAGCACCCCATTGCTCCGCTCGCCCTCCTCCTCGATCTCCCGCTGGTACGAGAACAGGTCGTTGCGCAGGTGCACCGCGTCCGCGAACGCGTCCCGCAGCACGCGCAGCGGCCGCGACTCCGCGATCACCGCGGGCACCTCGGCCCCCACCGCGTGCTCCACGAGCCCCGCCGACCACGGGGCGCCGCCCACCTTGCGGCGCATCTCGATGTACTCCACCGGATTGGGTGTCCGGCCCGCGTTGATGTTGGACAGCTCCCAGAGCGACTCGTTGAGCAGGTTCTCCGTGGACTCCCGGAACCGGGCCCGCCAGTCCGGCGACATCGCGGGCACCGTCCGCAGCCACAGGTCCTTCAGCCCCGCCTCGACCGGGTTCTCCGGCTCCGGCATCCCGGCCGCCGCCGGATCCATCGGCATGAACAGCGGCAGCCGGTCCAGGTACGCCTTGCCGCCCGCGCGGTCCTGCGAGCGCTTGAACCGCTCCAGGAAGTGGTCGTCGAAGAAGAACACCCACACGTACCAGTCCGTGATCAGGGCCAGTTCCGCGGCGGAGCAGTCGGGGTGGGTGGAGGCGCACAGCAGGGCGTAGTCGTGGGCGTCGAGATCCTCCTGCTCCCAGACCCCGGAGCCTTCGAGCATTCCCCGCTCGCGGGCCCAGCGGGTGGAGTGCTCCCGCGCCTCCCGGACGTGGGGATTCAGCCGCGCCGGATACGGCATGTAGAAGTCGGGGAGTTGAAAGGGCTGTGTCACTGGCGGGCCGGCACCTCTCCGTACGACGGTTGCCCGCGCGGCCGGAAGCAGGCCCCCGCGAGCTGGTCGGCTCGGCCCTACCCAGGGCCCTGACGGCCTATCCGACAGACCCACTGGTCACATGAATGTGCGATCGTTTCCGGCCCCGCCACGGCGGTACGGACGCGGCGGGACCGGAAACGGCAGGTCGGGCGCGCTAGCCCGGCGGTCTCGTGGCCTGGGCCGGGACGACCGCCCGTGGCGTCGCGGTGGACCGCGCCACGACGGTCCCGGACCCGGATCCGGCCACGGCGGACCCCGACCCGGCGGCGTCCGGGGCAGCCCCGGCCCCGGCCCCGGCAGCCGGGGACCCCGCCGCCGACCGGAAGGCCCACTCCATCCGCGGCTCCATCGCGAACCGCAACATCCGCTGCACGAGTGGGGAGCACAGCGCGGTCACCACCACCGCGGCGATGACCGTGACCACGATCGCGCCCGCCGGGGTGTGCAGCCAGGACGGTTCGTACCAGCCCGCGAAGTGGGAGCCCTTTATGAGCAGGCCGTGCAGCAGGTACCCGTACAGCGTCCCGGCGCCGAGCGCGGTGAACCACATCGTCCGCCCGGGCACCCAGGCGAAGAAGCACGCGGTGAGCACCATGGAGCAGCCGAAGAGGGCGAACGTCATCACGATGCCGCTCCACCACGGCGCCCCCATTTCCTGGGCGCTGTCCCGGTGGTAGAACCACCCGGCGTTCATGCGCGGTGCCGCCCAGTACGCGAAGACCAGCGCGGCGGCCGCCACGGGCAGGGCCGCCATCCGCACCTCCCGCCGCCGCACCATCCGGAAGTGCTCCGGCCGCATGTGCAGTCCCGCCACGAAGAAGGGCAGGAACTGGAGCACGCGCTGGAGGTCGAGATCGTCGCCGATGTCCGGCGAGCACGAGGCGAGCGCGGCGATCGCGAGCGCGAGCGGCACCGGATGGCGCGCGATCCGCCACACCGGGGTGGTGACCCGCCACACGAAGAGAGCGATCAGGAACCAGGTCAGGTACCAGGGGTCGAGCAGGCTGATCGGGTACGAGGGGTCGTCGCCCGCCCAGCCCTTGAGGAGGCTGTACACGGACTCGAAGATCACGTACGGAACGGCGACGCCGGTGAGCAGGCGCTTCAGCCGATCCGGCCGGAAGTCGAAGTTCCGCGAGAAGTAGCCGGAGATGAGGATGAACGCCGGCATGTGGAAGGCGTAGACGAACAGGTAGAGGGCGGACGCCGCTCTGCTGCCGTCCCGCAGCGGTTCCCAGGAATGCCCCATCGCGACCAGCACGATGGCCAGGTACTTGGCGTTGTCGAAGAACGCGTCACGCTGCTTGGGGGCTGCTGCGGAGGACGAGGAGTCGGGTGGGGGGACGGGCTCGGGGGCGGGGGCGCGTTGCGCGCGACGTAAGGACGAGAGGTTCATCACATACGCCACCCCGTGGAACCGACAGCGGCGATCCCGCCTCTTTGTGGGGTTGAGGAGAGGGCTGCGGAGTGGAACATTCCACGCACGGTAGTAGCGGCCACGGGGCCACGGGCGGAATGACTCAGCTCTTGCGCAACGACGGTTCACGCCCCCGCCCCCACTGGCACACTGCGCCCCCGCACCCGCCACCGCGCCGCGACGCGCCGCCGTGAACCGGAGCCCGGCTCGCCCCCGTCGCCCCATTGGCCCGGCTGTGCGCGCGAGCCCCGGCCGCCTCGCCCATGCTGGGCCCAGGAGGGGGTGACCCGGCGACCCGAGGCGCGCGAAGGGCAGGGCCCCGATGAGGCTTGTCGTCGATCTCAACCGCTGCCAGGGCTACGCGCAGTGCGCGTTCCTCGCCCCCGACGTCTTCACCCTCCACGGCGAGGAGGCGCTGCTCTACACCCCGCACCCGGACGACACCCAGCGGGAGAACGTGGCGCGCGCGGCGGCGGCCTGCCCGGTCCAGGCCATCCTGGTCGAGGGCCTGGAGGATGACCTGGAGGATGACCTGTTCGACGGCCCGGTCGGCGACGAGGACCTGTCCGGTGTCCGCTGACGGTGCGCCGCACACGCTGCGGCGCGAGGGGCGCATCGTGATCGTCGGCGCCTCGCTGGCCGGACTGCGGGCCGCCGAGACGCTGCGCGAGGAGGGGTTCTCCGGGTCGCTCACGATCATCGGCGACGAGCCCCACGAGCCGTACGACCGGCCACCGCTGTCCAAGCAGGTGCTGCTGGGCCGGTCCCCCGCCGATCACACCGCGCTGCCCCGGCGCCGCGAGGTGTACGCGCGGTGGCGGCTCGGCGTCGCCGCCACCGGGCTGGACATGACGGCCCGTCGGGTGCGGCTGGCCGAAGGCGACGAGGTCGGCTACGACCGGCTCCTGATCACCACCGGGGTGCGCGCCCGGCCCTGGCCGCACCCCCTGGAGGCCGAGCTGGACGGCGTCTTCGTGCTCCGTACCCGCGAGGACGCGGCCGCGCTGCACCGCCGCCTGTCGTCCGCACCGCGCCGGGTGCTGGTCATCGGCGCGGGCTTCACCGGCTCGGAGATCGCCTCCGCCTGCCGGGAGCGGGGGCTGCCCGTCACCGTCGCCGAACGCGGCCCCACCCCCCTGGTCGGCGCCCTCGGCGGGGTGCTCGGTGAGGTCGCCGCCGACCTCCAGCGCGCCCACGGCGTGGACCTGCGCTGCGGCGTCATGGTCACCGGGCTGGAGGGCGACGCCGCCGGGCGGCTGCGGCGGGCCCATCTGTCCGACGGCACCGCCCTCGACGCCGATGTCGCGGTGGTTTCCCTCGGCATCACCCGCAACACCGAATGGCTGGCCGGTTCCGGGCTCGGCGCCGGGCCCCGCGGCATCGCCTGCGACGCGGGCTGCCGCGCCTTCGACGTACGCGGCATCGTCACCGACGACGTCTTCGTGGCCGGGGACGTGGCCCGCTCCCCGCATCCGCTCTTCGGCTACCAGTTCCTGTCCCTGGAGCACTGGGGCAACGCGGTCGCCCAGGCCGAGATCGCCGCCCACAACATGATCAGCGCGAGCGCCGACCGGCGGCCGCACCTGTGGGTCCCGGCCTTCTGGTCGTCCCAGTTCGGGGTGAACATCAAGTCGGTCGGGGTGCCGTCGCTGGGCGAGGAGGTCCTGATCGCGCAGGGGTCGCTCGCCGAGCGCCGCTTCACCGCGGTCTACGGATACCAGGGGCGCGTCATCGCCGCCGTCACCTTCGACCAGAGCAAGTGGCTGGCGTTCTACCAGCGGCTGATCGAGACCGCCGCGCCCTTCCCGCCGCCGTTCGCCACCGTCGACCGCCGCGCCGAGGGGCTGCGGCCGGTCCCCGCCGACTTCCCGGACCCCACGCTGCCCACCCACGGCCCGACCGTCACCCTCAGCGGCTACTCGCCCTCCGACCGGCGGATCGCCTTCACCCCCGCGCGCATCTGACCACTCCTGCCCCGGCCCCGATCCCCTGCCCCTCGTCCCTGATCCCCGGAAGGACCCCGCCATGGCCCACGGCCCCCTCCTGCGGAAGATCACCGACTACGCCAACCGCGCCGACCCGTACCCGATCTACGCGGAACTGCGCAAAACGCCCGTGGTGCACGAGGAGGACGGCCCGTACATCGTCAGCACCTACTGGGAGATCCACGCCCTCCTGCACGACCCGCGCATCAGCTCCGACGCGCGCAACCTCGACCCCCGGGCCGCCGGGGAACCGGCCGACGCCGAGACCGAGGCCGAGGAGGACGACCCCGGGCTGCCGCCCGCCTTCCTGAAGCTCGACCCGCCCGAACACGACCGGCTGCGCCGCCTGGCCATGACCCCCTTCGGCCCGCCGCACACCCCCCGGCGGATCCACGCCATGCGCGGCGAGCTCTCCCGCATCGTCAACGAGCTGATCGACGGCTTCCGGGACCGGGACCGCATCGACCTCGTCGACGACTTCTCGTACCCCTTCCCGGTCACCGTCATCTGCCGCCTGCTGGGCGTACCGCGCGAGGACGAACCCCGCTTCCACACCTGGGCCGACACCCTCGCCGCCAGTCTCGACCCGGACCCCGAGCAGGACGCCGCCGAACGGCGCCGCGTCACCCAGCAGGCGCGCACCGAACTCGGCCGCTACCTCTCCGAACTGATCGAGGAACGCCGCCGCTCCCCCGGCGACGACATGCTCTCCGCCCTGGTCGCCGGGCACGGCCCGGAAGGCCGGATGAGCCACACGGAGCTGCTGAGCACCGCCGCGCTGCTGCTGGTCGCGGGCCACGAGACCACCGTCAACCTGATCACCAACGGCATGCTCGCGCTGCTCCGCAACCCCGACGTCCTGGCCCGGCTGCGCGCCAAGCCGCATCTGGCCGTCCCCCTGGTCGAGGAGCTGCTGCGCTACGACCCGCCCGTCCAGCTGCTGCCCCAGCGCACCCCGCTGTCGGACATCGACATCGCCGGAGTGACCATCCCCAAGGGCGCCTCCGTCTGGCTCGTCCTGGCCTCCGGCAACCGCGACCCCCAACGCTTCCTCGACCCCGACCGCTTCGACCCCCAGCGCCGCGACAACCAGCACCTCGGCTTCGGCAGCGGCATCCACAGCTGCTTCGGCGCCCCGCTGGCCCGCCTGGAAGCCCAGCTGGCCCTGACCGCGCTGGCCCAGCGCCTGGAGAACCCCCGCCTGCGCGAAGACCCCCCGCCCTACCGCCGCAACGCAGTCCTCCGCGGCCCCCGCCACCTCCCCATCACCCTGGACGGCCTGCGCTAGGGGGTGTCTCGGCCTTGGCGGCGATCTTCCGGGCCATCCCGCCGAACACCAGCGCGTGGAACGGCGAGACGCCCCACCAGTAGAGGTGCCCGGCCAGCCCGTGCGGGTGGAAGACGGCGCGCTGTCGGAAGACGGTCCGGCCCTCCGCGTCCCGGTCCACCCGCATCTCCAGCCACGCCAGCCCCGGCAGCCGCATCTCGGCCCGCAGCCGCAGCAGACGGGGCGGCAGGACCTCCTCGACCCGCCAGAAGTCGAGGCTGTCCCCGACCCGCAGCCGGGCCGCGTCGCGGCGGCCGCGCCGCAGCCCGACGCCGCCCATCAGGGTGTCGATCCAGCCGCGCAGCGCCCAGGCGAGGGGGAGCGCGTACCAGCCGTTCTCGCCGCCGATGCTCTCCACCACCCGCCACACCTCCTGCGGGGAGGCGTTCACGGCGCGGCGGCGGTGGTCGGTGTAGAGGCTGCCGCCCGCCCAGTCGGGGTCGGTGGGCAGCGGGTCGCTGGGGGCGCCGGGGGTGGCGGCGGAGGACCAGCGGGTGGCCACGTCCGCCTCGCGGATCCGCCGCAGGGCCAGCTCCAGGGCCCGGTTCACGCCGAGGGGGCCGCCCGGCGGCTCGGGGACGTAACGCCTGATGTCCCGCTCGGCGCACACCACCTCATGCCGCAGCGACTCCACCAGGGGCCGCGCGAGGGTGCCCGGCACGGGGGTGATCAGGCCGACCCAGAGGCTGGAGAGCCCCGGGGTGAGCACCGGCACCGGCAGGATGGCGCGCCGGGGCAGCCCGGCGACGGCCGCGTACCGCAGCATCATGTCGCGGTAGGTGAGGATGTCGGGGCCGCCGATGTCGAAGGCCCGGTTCACCTCGTGCGGCAGCTCGGCGCAGCCCACCAGCAGCCGGAGCACATCGCGGACGGCGATCGGCTGGGTGCGGGTGCGCACCCAGCGCGGCGTGACCATGACCGGTAGCCGTTCGGTCAGATAGCGCAGCATTTCGAACGACGCCGAGCCCGACCCGATGATCACACCAGCACGGAGCACCGCGGTCGGCACCCCGGAATCCAGGAGCACCCGCCCCACTTCGGCGCGGGACCGCAGATGAGGAGAGAGATCGTGGTCCGGGACCCCGGCCGGGGTCAGCCCGCCGAGGTAGACGATCCGCCGGACCCCGGCGGCCCGCGCCCGCTCGCCGAAGAGGCGCGCCGCGCGCCGGTCGGTCTCCTCGAAGCCGGGCCCGCCGCCCAGCGCGTGCACCAGGTAGTACGCGACGTCCACGCCCTCCATGGCCGCCCGGACGGACTCCTCGTCGGTCACGTCGCCGCGTACGATCTCGACCCGCCCCGCCCAGGGGTGATCGCGCAGCTTGCCGGGGGAACGGACCACACAGCGCACCGCGTGCCCCGCGGTCAGCAGCTCGGGGACGAGCCTGCCGCCGATGTAGCCGGTGGCCCCGGTGACCAGACAGCGCATGCGGCCATGCTTGAACGCATGGGGACCGGCCGCAACCGGGCCGCGGGAAGGCAGCCGGGCAGCACAAAACCTGCGAGGTGGGCTCCCTTCGCCGGCATTGTCCGGATCAGGTTGTGGAGGTCGCCTTCCGGTCTCCCCGACCTTCCGGCCTCTCAGCCCGGCCATCAACGAGACGTTCCGGAGAACCAAAGTCCTCTGTCCTGAGCGCCTCTCCGGTCGAGCTCCCTCGCTCGCCCCGCAGGCTGATATTCAGGTTACTCCCGACCCCCTTGGGCGACTAGTCCCTTTTCGAGAAAAATCCACCTTTTTGCCAGCGCGTCGCGGAGGCCCGCCCCGCGCCCCCGGCCTGGCACTCCCGCGCCTTGGCTGCGCCGGAAGCCGCTTGCCCGGTAGGCTTTCCGTGTGATCTTCAAGCGCATCGGAAACGGTCGACCCTATCCCGACCACGGCCGGGAAAGCACCCGCCAGTGGGCGGATGTCGCCCCACGCCCGGTACGTCTTGACCAGCTGGTCACGACGAAGCAGCAGCTCGATCTGGAGACGCTGCTCGCGGAGGACTCGACGTTCTACGGGGACCTCTTCGCCCACGTCGTGAAGTGGGACGGCGACCTCTATCTGGAGGACGGGCTGCACCGCGCCGTGCGCGCGGCGCTCCAGCAGCGCCAGGTGCTGCACGCGCGCGTCCTGGAACTCGACTGACGCCGCTCGGCGAGGGGTGACCGGGCCTTCGCATTGGCCCTTTCGGGTTGGACTGCACACCAACCATTGATCATTTAGTAGGCATCGTCACCAGGCCGCACTACGCTGCGCACATGAGCATGCTGACCCCTCCTGGCATGGGCGGAAAGTACCGCATCACGGGCGACCGCTACCCGCGCATGCGCCGGCCCCGGAGCCGCAGGCGCCTGGTGTTCGCGGCCCTCGGCTCGGTCGTGGCACTCGGCCTGGTCGGCTGGGGAACGCTTCAGCTCATCGACGTCTTCTCCGGTGGCGGCGGCAAGGGCAGCAATACGGTGCGGGCGGCGCGCGGCAGCGCGGACTGCAAGCGCGAGCCCGGCAAGGGCCGCGACCGGAGCCCCGGTTCGCAGTCCCGTACGGCGGCGAAGAAGCTGCCGAAGCCGTCCGACATCACCGTCAACGTCTACAACGCGACCAAGCGCTCCGGGCTCGCGAAGGACACCGCCAAGGAGCTGGAGAAGCGCGGCTTCAAGATCGGGGACGTGGGGAACGCCCCGAAGGCGTACGACCAGAAGGTCAAGGCCCCGGGGATACTCCTGGGCGCACCGGCCTCCGCCGACGGGACCTTCCGGGTGCTGTCCACCCAGCTCTCCGGGGCACAGACCAAGAACGACACCCGCCGGGGCAAGGACGTCGACCTGATCATCGGCTCGGCCTTCAAGGACCTGGTCAAGGCGAAGGACGCCGACAAGGCGCTCACCGCGCTGGCCAAGCCCTCGCCCCGCCCCTCGGGCTCGCCCTGCTGACCGGACCGGGCGGGCCCGGCCCGCGCCGCCCCGCTGACCGGGCCGGCGGGTCCAGCCCCGCCTAGCCCGCGGTCCCGTACATCCGGTCGCCCGCGTCGCCGAGCCCCGGCACGATGTACCCGTGCTCGTTGAGCCGCTCGTCGATGGACGCGGTGACCACCGTCACGGGCGTGCCCGCCAGCTCGCGCTCCATCACCTCGACGCCCTCGGGCGCCGCCAGCAGACACAGCGCGGTGACGTCGTCCGCGCCCCGCGCTATGAGCTCCCGTATCGCCGCGACGAGCGTCCCGCCGGTCGCCAGCATCGGGTCCAGCACGTACACCTGACGGCCGGAGAGGTCGTCGGGCATCCGGGTGGCGTACGTGGACGCCTGGAGCGTCTCCTCGTCGCGGATCATCCCGAGGAAGCCCACCTCGGCCGTCGGCAGCAGCCGCACCATGCCGTCGAGCATCCCGAGGCCCGCCCGCAGAATCGGCACCACCATGGGGCGCGGATGCGACAGCCGCACCCCGGTCGTCGCCGTCACCGGGGTCTCGATGTCGACCTGCTCGGTCCGCACATCGCGGGTGGCCTCGTACGCGAGCAGGGTCACCAGCTCGTCGGCGAGCCGCCGGAAGGTGGGGGAGTCGGTGCGCTTGTCGCGCAGCGTGGTGAGTTTGTGCGCCACCAGCGGGTGGTCGACGACGTGGATCCGCATGGCAACGACACTAACGGAGCCCTCCGACCGCGGCTCCCGCCGGTAACCCCGGCACGCGACGACAGTCTGTCGTTGTACTGGCATCAAACCGCCGTTTCGGGGGAAAGTGGGCAGGAGCGCCCGGGCCCCCACGTCCGGGCGGAGACCTCGGCCCGAGGGGTGAGGCCATGGCCGACACCGACATGCCCACCGGCAGGACGATGGGCGCCGTGTCCGCACGCGAGAGTGCCGCGGACCGCCGCCGCCGTCGCGAACGCTTCCTGCGCGCGCTGAACGAGGCCCGGCAGGTGCGCGACCGCGTACGGCCGCGGCTGACCCGCGCCGCCCGCATGCGCGAGGCGATACTGCTGCGTACGTTCCGCTGGTGAACCCGAACCCGGCGCACCGTCGGTGAAGCGATCAGGTCGGTCCGTTTCGTTTCACGTGAGCCACATCTCTTTGGACTGGTGCACGACGCAGCGCGGAAGACCTCTCGCGAAGCGATGGTTTCTGCCACGATTCCGATTGGGGCGGGACACTGTCCCGCCCGCCCCGGCACGCCTATGACCAGTGGGAGAGTCACGGTGTACTTCGCCGCATTGCTCGCGCGCACCGCAGAAGGGTGGGAAGCGAGCGACACAGAGCTCGATGACGTGGAGACTCTGACCGATTTGATCGATCTGGCTCGTGGGGCCGCCAAGGACGACGACACGGTTCTGGCCTTCATCGAGCACGAAGACGCGTGGTTCGGCGTCGTCCGCGTGGACGGCGAGGAGGACCCGCACATCTACGTGTCGGACGCGGCCGCGGCCGCCCGCACCTCGTACGGCTCGATGCTCACCGACGAGCTGCTCGGCCGGGACCCCGACGACGACCTGGACAGCCTCGTCGACCTGGACGGCACCGAGGACGGCGAGCCCGACCAGGACGACGACTCCGACCCCGACGCACCCGTCCCGGTGGGCCCCCTCGGGGACGGTGACATCCTGACCGACCTGGGCATGGAGGAGAAGGAACTGAAGGCCCTCGACGGGGACGCGCTCGAATCGATCGCGGACATGCTGGGGTGCAGCATGGAGGGCCTGGAGGCGGTGCGCTGACCGCCGCCACACTGGTGACATGACCGATCCGCTGACCGGCATCCTGCCCGGACCCGACCCCGACCCCCTGCGTGACCCCTGGCGCGCCCCGATGCGCCTCGCGCTGGAGGAGGCCGTACGGGCACCCGAGACGGGAGACGTCCCGGTCGGCGCCGTCGTGCTGGGCCCGGACGGCACGGTGCTCGGCCGCGGCCGCAACGAGCGCGAGGCCCACGGCGACCCCACGGCCCACGCCGAGGTCCTCGCCCTCCGCGCCGCGGCCCGCCGCCTCGGCGGCTGGCGGCTCACCGGGTGCACCCTGGTGGTGACCCTGGAGCCGTGCGCCATGTGCGCGGGCGCCATCGTGCTGTCCCGGCTCGACCGGGTGGTCTACGGCGCGATCGACGAGAAGGCGGGCGCCGTCGGCTCCCTCTGGGACATCGTCCGCGACCGCCGCCTCAACCACCGCCCCGAGGTCATCCACGACGTCCTCCCCGACGAGTGCGCGGCCCCCCTCACCGCCTTCTTCCGCACCCCCTGACCGACCCCCACCCGGAACCGATTTCGGATCTCGGCCCTTCGTCCGCTAGGCTCTGCCTCGGTAGCGTGTCCGAGCGGCCGAAGGAGCGCGCCTCGAAAGCGCGTGAGGGGGCAACTCCTCCGTGGGTTCAAATCCCACCGCTACCGCTCGAATCACCCCCCTTCCCGGCGGAAACGCCGGGAAGGGGGGTGTTCTGCGTGTGGACGTGTCCCCACAGGCGTGTGGACACGTCCAGGCACGCGTGACGGCCCACGTAACCTCTTCCTGTGCCAGCCTCCCGCCTGCATCGCGTCGCCGTCCTGGTGCTCGAGGGTGCGAAGCCGCTCGATGTCGGCATTCCCGCGCAGGTGTTCACGACCCGCGCGAGCATGCCGTACGAGGTGCGGGTGTGCGGGGCGACACCCGGTCTCGTGACCGGCGGCGATGGCCTCGCGTACTACGTCGCCCACGGCCTCGACGCGCTTGCGTGGGCCGACATCGTCTTCGTCCCCGGCTACCGGTTCCCGGACCGCGACGATCCGCCGCAGGCCGTCGTCGCCGCACTGATCGCCGCCCACGACCGGGGCGCGCGGCTCGCCGCCATCTCGACGGGCGCCTTCGCGCTCGCCGCCACGGGCCTGCTCGACGGCAGGCGCGCCACGACGCACTGGCACTACACGCGGGCACTCATGGCCAGGCATCCGCTCGTCCAGGTGGACGAGAACGTGCTGTTCGTCGACGAGGGCAGCGTGCTCACCTCGGCCGGCGCCGCCTCCGGCATCGACCTGTGCCTGCACATCCTGCGCGGCGACCTCGGAGTGGCCACGTCCAACCACGCGGCCCGGCGTCTGGTTGCCGCCCCCTACCGCAGCGGCGGCCAGGCCCAGTACGTGCCGCGCAGCGTCCCCGAGCCGCTCGGCGAGCGGTTCGCCGCCACCCGCGAGTGGGCGCTGCACCGGCTCGGCGAGCCCCTCACCCTCGACATACTGGCGCGGCAGGCCGGGGTCTCGCCGCGCACGTTCTCCCGGCGCTTCGTCGAGGAGACCGGCTACACGCCGATGCAGTGGGTGATGCGCGCCCGCATCGACCTGGCCCGCGAACTCCTCGAGCGCTCGCAGCGCGGCGTCGAACAGATCGCCGCCGACGTCGGGCTGGGCACCGGCGCGAACTTGCGCCTGCACTTCCAGCGCATCCTCGGCACCACACCGGGCGAGTACCGGCGCACCTTCACCCGGGGCGAGTAACCCGCCCGGCGCCGCGAGGCGGGATCCTTTCGAACCCTGGCGATCCCGCCACTGTCAGCGGCGCGAGCCGCGGGCGAGCCTGGTGGCGAAGGGAAGGGACATCACTCATGACTCGCATCGCCATCAACGGATTCGGCCGCATCGGACGCAATGTGCTGCGCGCACTGCTGGAGCGCGACAGCGCCCTCGAGATCGTCGCCGTCAACGACCTGACGGAGCCCGCCACTCTCGCCCGGCTGCTCGCCTACGACAGCACGGCCGGCCGGCTCGGACGCCCGGTGACCGTCGACGGGGACGCTCTCGTCGTCGACGGCCGTCGGATCACGGTGCTGGCCGAGCGCGAACCGGCGCAGCTGCCGTGGGCCGAACTCGGCGTCGACATCGTCCTGGAAGCCACCGGCCGCTTCACCTCGGCCAAGGCCGCCCGCGCCCACCTCGACGCGGGCGCGAAGAAGGTACTCGTCGGCGCGCCGTCGGACGGCGCCGACGTCACGCTCGCGTTCGGGGTCAACACCGATGCCTACGACCCGGCCGTGCACACGATCGTCTCGAACGCCTCCTGCACCACCAACGCGCTCGCGCCGCTGGCCGCGGTCCTCGACGAACTCGCCGGTATCGAACACGGGTTCATGACGACGGTGCACGCCTACACGCAGGAGCAGAACCTCCAGGACGGTCCGCACCGCGACGCCCGTCGCGCCCGGGCCGCCGGCGTCAACATCGTGCCGACCACGACCGGCGCCGCCAAGGCGATCGGCCTGGTGCTGCCGAACCTCGACGGCAAGCTGTCGGGCGACTCGATCCGCGTACCGGTGCCGGTGGGCTCGATCGTCGAACTCAACACGACCGTCGCCCGCGACGTGACACGCGACGACGTGCTGGCGGCCTACCGCGCCGCAGCGGAGGGGCCGCTCGCCGGCATCCTCGAGTACTCGGACGACCCGCTCGTGTCGTCCGACATCACGGGCAATCCCGCCTCGTCGATCTTCGACTCGGCCCTCACCCGCGTCGACGGCCGCCACGTCAAGGTGGTCGCGTGGTACGACAACGAGTGGGGCTTCTCGAACCGCGTGATCGACACCCTCGAGTTCCTCGCCGCCCGCTGACCGGACGCCGGGCTGGTACCCCGCCTCCGGCGACCGCGCCGGCCAGCGCTCCCTTGGGGCGCTCTGGTTGACCAGTCGGGCCGACCAGAGCGCTCAGTCACAGAAGCGGGGTGTGGACGTCCACGCGCATGACCCGGGACCCCTCTGTCATCGCAGCGCCACCACCCCGGCATCGGTGCGGACGTAGAGCATCCCGTCGCCCTTCACAACGGCCGCGCCACCCTCGTCATAGCTGGCGAACGGCTCCTCGACGAACGCGTCCGGATGAGAGATCCCAGCACCCGCCTCGACACTCCACAGGATGTCTCCGGTGGCGGCGTCGAGCTCGCTGATCTCGCCCGAGCCCGTGGCCGTGTAGATGACTTGGCCGTCCAGCACAGGCGATGCCGCGAGCCCTTCGAGATCCCGCGTCCAGCGCGTCGCGCCCGAGGCGATGTCGATCGCATGCAGAACCGGGCCCGCGTCCACGTCGACGGGAGAGCCCGGCTCGCCACCCGGCTCCGCACCGAAATAGACGGTGCCGTCCGCCACCGCGACAGCGCCGGCCGCATAGGACTCCAGCGCGGGGTCGAGCCGGTGGCACCAGCGGTCCTCGCCCGTACGGGGATCCAGGCCGACGATCTCCAAGGCGTTCCAGGGCCCCGGATCGTGGCCCTCGTCCATGTGGCCCCGGTCGCGCGGCAACCACACCAGACCCCCGCCGACGACCGCGCGGACCGGGGCGAAGGTCATCCAGTC
The DNA here is from genome assembly GCF_003721215.1 of Streptomyces botrytidirepellens. Taxonomy (NCBI): domain Bacteria; kingdom Bacillati; phylum Actinomycetota; class Actinomycetes; order Kitasatosporales; family Streptomycetaceae; genus Streptomyces; species Streptomyces botrytidirepellens. The sequence continues at coordinate 20,313 of NZ_RIBZ01000327.1, read as the reverse complement.
CTCGGCCTCCTCGGTCCGGCGGAGCGGGCAGTCCTCGTAGGCGTCGCCCCGCCGGAACACTTCGTCGCCGGTCGCCGGGTCGAAGGCGAGCAGCCCGCCGTGTGTGCGCTGCTCCTCGAACCCCAGGGCCGCGTAGGCCGTGCCCTCCTCGGAGACCCCCGGGCTCACGCGCATCCACCCGCTCCAGTCCTTCGACCAGACCGGGATCACGTCGGGCAGGCGGAACGCCCTGATCCCCGTGTTGAGCGCATGCACCAGGAGAAGGTCTCCGACAATGGTCGGGCAGCCGTTGTCGTCGAGCGTCCCGACGAGATCGCCCGACCGCACATCGTGCACATGGAGACCGCCCACCACCTCCACGAAGACCCAGCTGTTCCAGATCGCCGGGGTGAGGGAGAACGCCTCGCCGTGCTCCCTCCAGTCTTCGACGGGATCGGCCCTTCGCCAGCGCTCGTCACCGGTTCGCGCGTCGAAGGAGTACACGCTGCCGCCTGCATCGGCCACGATCAAGGCGTCGTCGACCAAGAGCGGTGAGGCGACCACCGGGGCCGCCGTGCGAGCCGTCCATGCCTTCTTCATCGGTCAGCCCCACCATCCCCGTGCTCGTGCGGACGCAGACCGTTCCGTCCGTGAGCGTCCGTACGTCTTCCGGAACGCTACACCCGGGAGCCCGGCGTCGACGCGGTCGACCGCCCGCCATCCGCCGAGGCCCTCGCCCTGCTCGCCAGTTGGAGCGCCCCCTCCGCCCCCTCGGCTGCCCGTACGTCTCGCGGCGGCATGCCCGGGCCTAACCGGGAGTGGTGAAGCGGGTCCGCCACAGGTCGCGCAGCAATGCGATCTCGGCCATGTGGTGGATGAATTCGAGGTTGTTCCCCGACAGCACGGCGATGAACGGGTCGTCGGGGTCGGAGCCGTAGGGATACCGCGAGAAGCCGACCGTGTCGAGCTGCTCCTCCGTGACAGCGGCGACGCTGTCGCGCCAGCGGTCGATCAGCGCCCAGAACCGTTCGAGTGCCAAGGCGGCGGAAGGAGTGAAGTCCACCAGCAGCTTCGGCTCCTGCCGCCGTTCGCCGAAGGACCACTCCCATCGGCCCGCGAAGCAGTAGTGCAGGTGCGCCAGTCGCCACGCGATGGTCGTGACCGGCGTCTCGTCGGGCTCCGGCGCACCCGTGTGGGCGAGGACCTGCTCGACCCGCTCGACGCTCACGCTCCAGTCTTCGGCGATCTTGTCGACGGTCATGCCGCTCGCGGCCTGCCGGGCGACCTCGGCGTATTCGTTCGGCGGGATGTCCGGGGCGCCCAAGTCGAGCACCCACTCGCCCGGCCCGAACGCCCTGGGCGTCGCCGCCTCGCCCCGGCGCCGGATCGACCAGCAACCGGGCACCGGCTCCCACAGGTACTCCTCGTCGCCGAGCCCCGCCAGCCGCACCTGGGCCATCTCCCTGGCGTGGTCGAACTGATCGAGAAGTAAGCCCAAACGGTCGGTCCGCGCCCCCTCGGTCTCCATACCTGACTCCCTTCGCGGGTCTCGTACCTCACTGCGTCCAGGGGGAAGGTAACGGCCCACTTGATGGGGGCGCGACGGTGCCGCGGTCGGTCAGGCCGAAGTGGTGGGCCGGGGCGCTGGTCGCGGTGGCGAGCGCCTCTTCGGCGCCGAGACCGGCCTCGGTGAGCAGTCGCAGTTCGCGGTGCATGCCGGTGCCGTGGGCGGGCACGAACGCGCGTTGACCGCCGACAGGACCGCGTACAGGTTCGGCACGGTGACGGCGGCGCGGGCGGTGAGCTGCTTGCCGAAGGCGGTACGCCAGTAGCGGCGGACGATCGGCAGGTCCTCGGCGTACGTCACCATCGGGACGTCGCGCAGCGCGGCGCACAGGTCGCCGCTCGCCGGATGCCCGGCGACGCGGTCGGCCCATGCGGGGCTCGCCACCAACAGGTACTCCTCGTCGGCGAGCGGCACCGACTCCAGCGCCTTGCCGCGCGGGCGCCGAGTGGTGATCACCAGGTCGTGGCGGCCGGAGCGCATCTCCTCCAGCAGCGGTTCGGGCAGGCCCTGCGTGACGCGCAGCTGGACGCCGTCGGCGACGAGCGGGACCAGCGCGGGCAGCACCCGGACGCACAGCAGCTCCGACGGTCCGGCCAGGTGCACGGGCGCGGTCGTCGCGCCGCCGTCCTCCAGCGATGCCAGCGCGTCGAGCGGTCCGGCGACCTGCCCGGCCAGTTCGCGGGCGTACGGCGTGGGCTCCACCCCGCGCGGCAGCCGGGTGAACAGCTCCCTCCCGGTGTGCTGCTCCAGGGCGCGGAGCTGGGCGGTCACGGTCGGCTGGGACAGCCCGAGCCGCGGGGCCGCAGCCGTCAAGGATCCCGACCGGTAGACGGCCAGGAAGTACCTCCCCGGCACCGGCGACAACTTCGCCTCCAACGAGGTCATCGTCCGGGGCATCACCGCGGCCCGGATCTGGCGCTACCTGACCGACACCTCCGCCTGGGAGTCGTACTACGACAACGTCGCCGACATCTCCTTCCCCCAGGGCGGCGGCCCCGTGCTGGCGGACGGTCTCGTCTTCAGCTTCGGCACCTTCGGCTTCCCGCCCCTGGCCGCCCGCGTCGTCGAGTTCCAGGCGCCCGGTGACGGTGTCCCGGGCCGCCTGTCGTGGACCGCGCGGCAGGAGGGCAAGCCCGAAGAGCGGCTCGACGTGCTGCACGTCTGGCTGGTGGAGGACCTCCCCGGCGGCCGGGTGCGCGTCCTGACCCAGGAGACGCAGATCGGTCAGCCCGCCGCGGAGCTGGCCGGGCAGGCCCCGGACCCGATGCTCAACGGCCACCAGGCGTGGCTGGACGGGCTGGTCCGCGCCGCGTCCGGGGGCGCATGATCAGCGCGGCGACGTGGTACGTGCACGGCGCGTCCGAGGGGTTGGCGTAGGCGTGCGTGACGTCGGCGGCGAAGTACGCGGAGTCCCCCGCGCCGAGGTCCACCGCGCTGTCCGCCACGGTCAGCCGCAGGGTTCCCGATTCCACGGCGATGAACTCATGGGAGCCGGGGGCGTACGCGGGGAACCGGCCCGCGTCGCAGCCGGGCGGCAGGGTGGTGCGGATCCATTCGAAGTTCACGCCGGGCACCACCGGGGTGAGGACGGTCCGCCGCCACCCTCCGGGCTCTTCGACGGCGTCCTGGTCGGCGGCCCGGCGCACGATGAGCCGGTGGTCCTCCGGCCGGGCGACCAGTTCGGCGAGGGGGACACCGAGTCCGTCGGCGATGCGGGCGAGGACGACGACGGTGGGCGCCTTCTGGCCGCGCTCGACCGAGGACAGCATGCTCACGCTCACCTCGGCCGCGTCGGCCAGTTGCTGAAGGGTCAGGCCCCGGTCGTGCCGAAGCCCCTGGATACACCTGCCCATTGCCACGAGGTCCATTACACTATCGTAGCGATCAATTTTTCTATAGTGAAATGAGCCGTGTATGTCCCTCCCCGGAACGGCCATCCGACCGGCAGGCCACGCCGACCTGAAAGCCGTGGCCGACATCTACACGCACTACGTCCGCCACAGCGTGATCACCTTCGACGAGACGCCCCGCTCCGCCGCCGACTGGGAGCAGCTGCTCGACGATCTCACCGTCCGGGGCCTGCCCTTCCTGGTCGCCGAACGGTCCGGCGAGGTCGTCGGGTTCGCGTACGCCGCTCCATGGCGCCCCAAGCCCGCCTACCGGTACACGGTGGAGGACACGATCTACCTCGCCCCCGACGCCACCGGCCGGGGGTTGGGCAGCGCCCTGCTGGACCGCCTGATCACCGAGGCCGGACGGGCCGGGAAGCGGACGATGATCGCGGTCATCGCGGACACCGGCGGTGATGGCACCGGCAGTGACGCCTCGACGGCGCTGCACCGGCGCTTCGGCTTCACCGACGCCGGGCGGCTGACCGCCGTCGGCCACAAGCACGGCCGCTGGGTCGACACGGCGCTCCTCCAGCGGCCCTTGTCCGTACCGGAGCCCGTGCGGGAGCACGCGTCGGAGCCCGGATGAGCCGTCCACGATCAGCCTGCGTGGCCCCCGGCGAACGGCATCGTCCGCCATTGGTCGACGGCCGGTGTCACGTACTCGACCAGCGCGGGCAGTTGCGGCGCGAGCGCGAGGCACGCGACGGCCCGCAGCATGCCCACGGCGTTCACGAAGCCCAGGACGTCCGGGTTCAGCGTCCTCATGCCGTTGCGCCGCGCGCCGCGGTTGTAGGCGGATTCGAGGTCGGGCCCGAGGGCGGCGAGGTCCCACTCGACGGGGCCTGACGTGACGAGCTCGAAGTCGGCGTAGAGGTCCCCGTCCACCCCGGAGAAGATGTTCGCGGGCGGCGAGTCGCCGTGGATGGGCTGGAGTTCGACCCCCGGAAACGCCTTCTCGAAGGCCGCGCGGGAGCGCGTGAGGGGTTCCAGCACCTGCCACTCGCGGCGTGCGCGGTCCAGATCGGCCGGACCGATCAGATCGGGGTGCTTTTCGAGCAGAGCGAGGCTTTCCACGATGAACTGCGGTTCGGCCGCGGACAGAAACGACAGTCGGCCCGGGTAGGCGCGCATCGCGGCGTGCAGGTCGGCGACGCTTTCGGAGTTCGCCGCGTAGTCGGGCGCCTTGGCCCGGTCCTCCTCGACGAACTGCCATAACGTCATCGAGAACCCGTCGCGCCGAACGGGCTCCCGCGGCACCAGGGGGCTCGGCGGGATCACGGGGGTTCCCTGGTCCGCGAGCCACCGCGTGACGTCCAGTTCCGTCTGCTGGCGGCGCGCCTGGGAGTCGAGGTCCGCGGAGGGCGGCAGGACGGTGGGGACCCGGACCACCACCGGGGACGGCGCGAGGTGGACGACGACGGAGAACAGGTCGTGGAGGACCGCGGCATCGGTCACGGTGAGTCCGAGATCCCGCCCCGCTCCGACGGCGGCGTCGACTGCGGCGGAGGTGCGGCGCGCGATGTGTGCGGATGTCATGAAATCAGTCATCGTTCGATCGTTCCATGTCGCAGAGTGACGCGGAAAGACAATTCTCGTGCACTGCCGCGGAATACGGGCGGACGCGGGCCGATACGGGCGGGCGGGATACGGGCGGCATGCGGTCGGGCGGGGTGGGTACTCGGCACCAACGCCTCACAGAGGAGTGCTACGCCATGATTTTCGCCATCGTCGGGATCTGCGTCGTTCTGGCCGTGCTGGCCTTCTTCGTCCCGCGCCTGTCCCGCCACCCCGAACGGGGCACCCAGCGCACCCTGGGCGTCGGATCACGCGCGGGCAACAAGGCCCCCGGCATCCTGGGCCGGATCCTCAGCAAGCCGTTCCGCAGCAGCTCCAAGGCAGTTGGCCGCAGCGGCTCCGCGGGCCGCCGCGCCCGGGGCCGCATGCCCTTCTAGACGGCTCCGACTCCGGCTCCGGCTCCGGCTCCGGACGGCCGTGCCGCGGCGCCCCGTTGGCGCCGCACCCGTGATGTGCGCCCGGCTCAGCCCGCCTTGTCCCGCCCCCACAGGCCGCGGTCTTTGAGGTGGTCCACGCATTCCTCCGGCACCGCCACGTCCGTGAAGATGACTCTGCCCTGGTACGCAGGGGCCCCGGACGGCTTGAGCGCTTCCTGCTGCCTGCGCTTGGCCTCGGCGCGCCCTCGCTCGATGTCGTCGCCGATCCTCCGGCAGTCGACGGTGTACGTGGCCGTCGGCGTCGGCTCCCCTGCGGGGGACTCCGGCTGGGCCGTGTACGGCTCGGCGTTGAGCGCGGCGGTGGCGGCGATACCGGCCAGGCACAGCCCCGCCCAGGCGATGACGATCCCCCGGCGATTCACGCGCCGGACGGGGGCGTGGGGGCGGCGTCCAGCTTCTCCAGGATCCCCTGGAGCCAGCCACGGGCCTTGCCCGTGTTCAGCGCGAAGCGCGCGTGGGAGAGCGGGCGGGTCAAGGGGTTCCGGCGGTGGGCGCGCGCCGCCTTCTCCGCAGCCCTGATGGCCTTGACGGCGAAGGAGAGCCGCAGCTGAAGGTTCTCCGGCTCCGGTACGTCGACCAGTTCCGCGGCGCAGGCGACGACCTTGTCCGCGGCGCCCTCCAGTTCGTCGGCGGCACGGCGGATCCTGGAGGGTTCGTCGAAGGTCGTCAGCAGGTCGTGGACCTCGCGTAAGGCGGCTATGACTTCTGAAGACATGCGCACAGCATGCCGTAACCGGACGGAGGAGCCGTCCCGAGCCGGGACGGCTCCTTCGTGCGCGGCCCCGAAGNGAGCCGTCCCGAGCCGGGACGGCTCCTTCGTGCGCGGCCCCGAAGGTTACTGCTGGGGCGGGGGTTGCTGGGGCGGCGGCTGCTGCGGCGGGGGCGGTGGGGGCGGTTGCTGCGGAGGCGGCGGGGGCTGGGGTTGCTGCTGCTGGTTCTGCTGGTTCGGGTCCGTCGGCTGCTGCGGCGGAGGCTGCTGCTGCGGAGGCTGCTGTCCAGGGTCGGACGGCGGCTGGGACGGCGGCTGTTGCTGCCCCGGGTCGGACGGCGGCTGGTTGGGCGGCGGCGGGGGCTGCTGCTGGGCCGGGTCCGACGGCTGCTGGCCGGGATCCGAGGGCTGCTGCTGACCCGGGTCCGTGGGCTGCTGACCTGGGTCCGTGGGTTGCTGGGACGGGTCCGTGGGTTGCTGGGACGGGTCCGCCGACGTGGTCTCGGACGGACGGATGGTCTCCAGGCCCAGCGGTGAGTGACGCTTGATCCTCTTCGGTGCCTCCGCCAGGTTCGGGGCGTTCTGCTCGCCCGGCATCGCCAGGTACTTGGGGTAGTGGGCCGGGGAGATCACCGCGTCCCGCGCCTTCTTGCCCTTGGCGTCACCGATCACCCGCCGGAACAGCTCCGACTTGCCGATCGTCACCACGGTGATCCGCTTGACCGAGTCCGGGGCGGGGCGGATGACGGTGACCGCGTTCCGGGAGAAGCCGGACCACTCGGGGCCGGTGAACGTCGGCTCGGCGTTCTTCTTCGGGGCCGCCGCCCTGATGGGGTTGCCGGAGGCGCACTTCACGACCGGCATGCCCCGCCGGTCGACGAGCACGGCGGTGCCCGCCTGGAGAACGGTGGCCGCGGGTTTCACCCGGCCCTGGTAGCCGTACGTCCTGGCGTAGGTGTCCGACCGCAGGACGACGCCGGAGAGCCGGTGGACGTAGGCCCGTATGCGCTCCGGCCGGATGTGCTGGACCCGGGCCCAGGCGGCGGCCTTCTTCGGGGTCGCCTTGAGGTCGCGGATCAGCTCCTGCCGGTCACAGGGCTTCCGGCCCGGGACCCCGGAGTAGAGCCCGGGGGTGTCGCCCTGGAAGGCCCGCCCCCCGTTGGAGGGCGAGACCACATGTCTGCGGTCGTGGCCGACGGCCTCGGTGAACGCAGGTACCGAGGTCTTCCCGACCGGTTCCCGGCGGTATTCCGCCGCCGCGGCCCGCCCGGAGGGGGTGACCGCCCCCAGGACCGCCACGGCGGACACGACGGCGACGGATCCGGCGGCAAGTCCTGAACGGCGCGAGGTGAGATGCCATGAGATCGAGCGCATGTCCGTTTCCCTTCCCTCGCCCCCCATCCTGCGCTCGCCCCGCATAGCGCCGCGTCCCCCGAAATCCCGGTATCCGCACCCACCTTCGGGGGACGCGACCGGCACCCCCATCCGCGGGACCCGGCGACACGCAGAACCGCCCCCGGTCCGGTGGCCCGGACCGGGGGCGGCCGCTGCCCCTCGCGGTTCTGTGGAGAGGACCTCTCCGAACATCGCGGATAAATCCCTCGTATCTAGACTAAACGCAAAACCCCATCCGCGCTCCGGGAGGGAGAAGGCGATGACCGGCCCTGTCGTCGTGGGCGTCGACGGCTCAGAGCGCAGCCTGGTGGCGGCCGAGTGGGCCGCGCGGGAGGCGCTGCGCCGCGGGGTCGGGCTGCTGCTGACACACGCGTGCCCCCCGCTGCCGCGCAGGGTCTCCCCGGTGCCCGGATGGACCGCCTGGCAGCACGTGGGCGAGCAGATGCTGCGGCGGACGGCCGACGAGTTCATGGGCCGCCACCCCGGCCTCGACGTCGAGGGGGTGCACACCGACACCGAGCCCGAGCAGGCCCTGCTCGCCGCCGCGGCGGACGCCGGACTGCTGGTCGTCGGGGCGCGCGGCTGGGGCGGCTTCGACGGCCTCGCGGTCGGCTCGGTGGCGCTGCACGTGGCGGCCACCGCGGACTGCCCCGTCGTGACGGTGCCCGACCCGGCGGCGCGGGCGCCGGACGCGGACGAGGTGGTGGTCGGCTTCACCGGGCACGCCCCGGCGGACGAGACGATCGGGTTCGCCTTCCGCGCCGCCCGGGAGCGGGATGCCCTGCTGCGGGTCGTGCACGCGTGGGCGCTGCCCCCGGCGTCGCCCTCCGCCTGGATGCTGACCGTGCTGGAGGAGGACCGCGGCCTGTGGGAGGACCAGGAGAGCCAGGTGGTCTCCGACGCCCTGCGGGCGTGGCGGGAGAGGTACCCGCAGGTCGCGGTGGTGCCGGATGTGGTGCTGCTGGGCCCGGCGCAGGCGCTGGTGCGGGCGTCCGAGCGGGCCCGGCTGCTGGTCGTCGGGCGCCGCACCAGCCCGCGGGTGGCCGAGCGCCGCCTCGGTCCGGTCGCGCACGCCGTGCTGCACCACGCGCACTGCCCGGTGGTCGTCGTACCGCACCCCGCCTGACCGCGGACCTACGCCCTCACCCCCCCGTCAGTCCCTCCCGGTCCGGCTTCCCTCAGCCCTTCTCAGCCCATACGCCCCTGCTCCCATCCCCTCTCTGCTCCTCCATCTCCCCCTCAGCCGAAGAACACGCCGAACTCGGCGTAGAGCGCGGGGTCGACGGTCCTGATCCCGGCCGCGGCCTCGGCGAGCGGTACGCGCACGATGTCCGTACCGCGCAGCGCGACCATGACGCCGAACTCCCGCTCCTTCACCGCGTCGACCGCGCGCAGCCCGAAGCGGGTGGCCAGCCAGCGGTCGAAGGCGCTGGGCGTACCGCCGCGCTGGATGTGCCCGAGCACGGTGGTGCGGGCCTCCTTGCCGGTACGGTCGGCTATCTCCCGGGCCAGCCACTCCCCGACGCCGGAGAGCCGCACATGGCCGAACTCGTCGAGCGCCGAGTCCTTGACCACCATCTGCCCCTCCTTCGGCACGGCCCCCTCCGCCACCACCACGATCGGCGCGTACCTGATCTTGAAGCGGTTCTCCACCCAGCCGCAGACCTGGTCGACGTCGAAGGGCTGCTCGGGTATGAGGATGACGTTGGCGCCGCCCGCGATGCCCGAGTACAGGGCGATCCAGCCCGCGTGGCGGCCCATCACCTCGACGACCAGGGTGCGGGTGTGGGACTCGGCGGTGGTGTGCAGCCGGTCGATGGCCTCGGTGGCGATGTTGACCGCGGTGTCGAAGCCGAAGGTGCTGTCGGTGCCCGCGACGTCGTTGTCGATGGTCTTGGGCACGCCGACCACGCGGATCCCCTCGTCGGCGAGGGCCGCGGCGACCCCGAGCGTGTCCTCGCCGCCGATGGCGATCAGTGCGTCCACATCGAAGTCGGCGAGCGTCTCCCGGACCCGGTGCACCCCGTCCTCGCTCGCCAGCGGGTTGGTGCGGGAGGAGCCCAGGATGGTCCCGCCGCGGGGCAGGATGCCGCGCACGGCCGGCACGTCCAGCGGCACGATCCCGCCGTCGAGGGCACCGCGCCAGCCGTCCCGCACGCCGACGAAGTCGAAGCCGTGCACCTCGACGCCCTTGCGGACGATGCCGCGGATCGCCGCGTTCAGCCCAGGGCAGTCGCCACCACCTGTCAGCACACCCACCCGCATCTCCGCCTCCCTCCACGGCCTTCGATGCCCGCCCCTCTCCAGAGTCCACCCATCGTCGCCCGCGCGCCCACTCCACGGAGTCCGCACCTGTGGATCACCTGCCAGATGATCGGACTGATAAGACTGATGCTTGTGCGGTGTGGATAGACTCCGCCGCGATTACCTCAGGGGACACGGCGGGAGAGGCAGTACGAGATGGCCCAGGCGAAGAAAATCGCGCTTTACATGCTGATCGTCTTCGTGCTGTACACGATCATCCAGACCCCGGCGCGAGCGGCCGATCTCGTCCAGGTGGGGTTCGAGGGCATATCGGAGGCCGCGAAGAGCGTCGGTGAGTTCATGAGCGAACTGGTCAACTGACCGGCCACCCGGGATCAGCACCCGGGTGATCACCGGCTCCGCCTTCCGAGTACCGACGGAAGCACCTGCCCCACTATGGGGCAATTTCGCCACCAACACGTAGTAAAGCGGTGCTTGCACACAGTGCACATGTCTTGTGATGCTATGACCGCTTTGCCGGGTGAGTACATCGTGAAGGGGTGGCGTGACCGTGTCGGCCCGTACCGCGCCCAGAACCCCGCCCCGAGGCGATGGCGGCACAGGTGACGGCGGCAGCGAGAGCGGCAGAAGCCGCGGGGCTGACGCCAGAGCCCTCACCCAGGTGCTCTTCGCCGAGCTCTCCGGCCTCACCCCCGGCACCCCCGAGCACAACCGGGTGCGCGATGCGCTGATCGAGGCCAATCTGCCGCTGGTCCGCTATGCCGCCGCCCGTTTCCGCAGCCGCAACGAGCCCATGGAGGACGTGATCCAGGTCGGCACGATCGGCCTGATCAACGCGATCGACCGGTTCGACCCGGGGCGCGGCGTCCAGTTCCCCACCTTCGCGATGCCGACCGTCGTCGGCGAGATCAAGCGCTACTTCCGCGACAACGTCCGCACCGTGCACGTACCGCGTCGGCTGCACGAGCTGTGGGTGCAGGTCAACGGCGCGACCGAGGACCTGACCGTGCTGCACGGCCGCTCACCCACCACCGCCGAGATCGCCGAGCGGCTGGGGCTGGGCGAGGACGAGGTGCTGGCCTGCATCGAGGCCGGGCGCTCGTACCACGCCACCTCGCTGGAGGCGGCTCAGGAGGGCGACGGACTGCCGGGGCTGGTCGACCGGCTCGGCTACGAGGACCCGGCGCTCGCCGGAGTCGAGCACCGCGACTTGGTGCGCCATCTCCTCGTACAGCTGCCCGAGCGCGAGCAGCGTATTCTTTTGCTCCGTTACTACAGCAATCTGACTCAATCTCAGATCAGCGCCGAACTGGGTGTCTCGCAGATGCATGTGTCCCGGCTGCTGTCCCGCAGCTTCGCCCGGCTGAGATCCGCAAATCGGATCGAACCGTCATCGTGACGAGGGACCCCCACCCCGCCCCTTCGGCGCTGTAATGTCGACATGGCGCTACAGCGTGTTGCCGACATGTGACATTCTGCTGGAGTCGCGTTTGCCGCGGCCCGACCTCCGGTATTCAGGGGAAGGCTGCGCTTGAACGCGGAGAGCGCAACTGGGATCCGTCCGCGACCTCAAGGGGGTGGCATGTCCGTAGAACTGGGCAGCTCGAAGGTGCTCACCAACGACGCACCGCACGTGCTTGACGACTGCGACGCCATCGACACCCGCACCCTCTCCCGCTCCCTGTTCCTGCGGCTTGCCGCACTCGACCGGGACAGCGAGGAAGCCGGCTATGTACGTGACACGCTCATCGAGCTGAACCTTCCGCTGGTGCGCTACGCGGCGGCCCGGTTCCGCAGCCGCAACGAGCCGATGGAGGACATCGTCCAGGTCGGCACGATCGGTCTGATCAAGGCCATCGACCGTTTCGACTGCGAACGCGGGGTGGAGTTCCCGACCTTCGCGATGCCGACCGTCGTCGGCGAGATCAAGCGCTTCTTCCGCGACACCAGCTGGTCGGTGCGCGTGCCGCGGCGGCTTCAGGAGCTGCGGCTGGCGCTGACGAAGGCCAGCGACGAGCTGTCCCAGAGCCTCGACCGCTCCCCGACCGTCACCGAGCTGGCCACGGCGCTCGGCGTCTCCGAGGAGGACGTGGTCGACGGGCTCGCGGTGGGCAACGCCTACACCGCGTCCTCGCTGGACTCCCCCTCCCCGGAGGACGAGGGCGGCGAGGGTTCGCTGGCCGACCGGCTCGGGTACGAGGACAGCGCCCTGGAGGGCGTGGAGTACCGCGAGTCGCTGAAGCCGCTGCTCGCCAAACTGCCCCCGCGCGAGCGCCAGATCATCATGCTCCGCTTCTTCGCCAACATGACGCAGTCCCAGATCGGCGAGGAGGTCGGGATCTCCCAGATGCACGTCTCCCGGCTGCTCACCCGGACCCTGGCCCAGCTGCGCGAGGGACTCATCGCGGACTGACCCTGTACTCCTGACGGGCCGTCAGCCACACTGGCCCGATGCGACCCGCGGGGAGTCGGACCAGCCGGACAACGGGCCGCCGAGGCACGGCGATCGCCTCCTCGGCGGCCGCGCTGTGCCTGGGCGCGCTGCTCAGCGGCTGCGCCGGAGGCGGCGAGGGCCATGTCGCGACCGGGGCGGCCGGCCCCGGTGACGGGCGGGCCCCGACGAAGGCCGTCCCCCCGGAGGGCGGCGTCGACCTGGTGCCGCTGGACCAGGACGACGACCCCGGCGCGCGCGGCCGTACGGACGGCAGGCGCGGGCCGGGCGGGACCCCGGGGACGGCCGGTACGGACGCGAGCGGCGCGTCCCCCACCGCCGGGTCCACCACCGGATCCGGCACGGGGACCGATACGCCCGCGCCCTCGGCGTCATCGCACCCCCCGGCCACCGGCTCACCGGATGCCGACGACCGGGGCGGCGACAGCGACCCCGGTGACGGACGTACGAACGACGAGCCCGCCCCCTCGCCCCCCTCCGGCACCACGTCGCCCTCGCCCTCCACGCCCGGAAAACCGGCGGCCCTGAAGGTCGGCGACCCCGAGCGCACGGCGACCGACGAGCGCTGGTGCGAGAAGGTGAGCGTCGAGTTCCGCAACACCGGTGGGCTGCCCGTCGTATCGGGCACGGTGACGCTGTCGACGCACGTCATCGACGCGCTCGGCCTCGACTGGGCGACGCTGGAGTCGAAGAGGAAGCTGCCCGCGCCGATCGGCGCGGGTCAGAAGCGCACGCGGAGCTGGAAGGTGTGTGTGGACGCCTGGCGGGTTCCGCTGGGCATGCACATCGAGACCCGGGACGTCTCTGTCGACTGGAAGCCGTGGAAGCCCCCGAAGCCCCGGGAGTCCGGGACACCAGAGGTGTCGTGAGCACCTGACGGGGGACCCGATGCCTGACGGCCCCTGACGGGCCCGATGGATCAGCCCAGCGCCAGCCAGGCCACCGCCGCGACGATGACGATGGCGGCGACCACGCCGACGATCACGCCGACCCGCGAGCCGCCGCTCGCGGTGGCGGCCGTCTGCGGCTGCCGTCCGCCCTCGTCGACGAACGCGCGGAACATCTGGGTGGAGCCGGCCTGATCCTGGTTGCCGTTGGGGCTCTGGGGGTTGTTCGCCATGGGCCCAGACCCTAGCGAACGAGCGGATTCCCGCCCACCCCTGGGTCACTCCAGGCACCTCACATCTCAGTGACCCCATTTGACCGATAAGAGGACAAGCCTTTAAGGGGAATTTACCGCCCCAACCCACCCTGTCATTTGCCTGTAGCAACTAACTTCTTCTATGGTTGCCTAAAGCAACCTAAGTCAAGGAGGTGCGATGGCCGCGCAGAGTCAGTACGAAGAGCTGGCCCGTCAGCTCAGCGCCATCGGCACCGTCAAGCGCGGCCTGGGCCGCGTCCTCCCGGCCGACTGCCCGGCCGGTTCGGCCGTCGTCCTCATGCTCCTCGAGCGCTACGGCGAGATGCGCATGAGCAAACTCGCCGAGCTGCTCGGCATCGACATGTCGGTCACCAGTCGCCATGTGGCCCATGTCGCCGACCGCGGCTGGGTGGACCGCAAGCCCGATCCGCTCGACCGGCGCTCGCGACTGCTGAGCATCAACGCGAGCGGGCTGAAGCTGCTCAGCCAGGTGTCCGAGCGCTACACGGAGGCACTCGCAAGCTGTCTGAGCGACTGGTCGGACGACGACGTCGGCCGCCTCAATGAACTTCTCGCCCGGCTGCGGACGAGCTTCGGTGACACCCGGCACCGGCTCCTGCCGCACCAGGCGGACAGCACCACCCGTACACCCTCGCAAAGTTAAGGACATTCATGGCAACGACCACACCGGACGGCGGTGTGCGGGGACCCGCGGGGCACCCCGCCCACGCCAAGCAGGGCGGAGGAGGACACCACGGCCCCCACGGCCACGGTGCCGACGCCGCGGCACCGATGACCCACCGACAGATCATGGAGGCGCTCTCCGGGCTGCTGCTCGGGATGTTCGTCGCGATCCTGTCGTCGACCATCGTCTCGGCCGCACTACCCGAGATCATCGCTGATCTCAACGGCGGCCAGTCCTCCTACACCTGGGTGGTCACCGCAACCCTGCTGGCCATGACGGCCACCACCCCGCTGTGGGGCAAGCTCGCCGACCTCTTCAGCAAGAAGCTGCTGGTCCAGATAGCCCTGGTGATCTACGTCGCGGGCTCGGTGGTCGCCGGTCTGTCGCAGAACCCCGGCATGCTGATCGCCTGCCGGGTGGTCCAGGGCATCGGCGTCGGCGGACTCTCCGCCCTCGCCCAGATCGTCATGGCCGCGATGATCTCCCCGCGCGAGCGCGGCCGCTACAGCGGCTACCTCGGCGCGACCTTCGCCGTCGCGACCGTCGGCGGTCCGCTGCTGGGCGGCGTGATCACCGACACCGACTGGCTGGGCTGGCGCTGGTGCTTCTACGTGGGCGTCCCGTTCGCCGTCATCGCGCTGATCGTGCTCCAGAAGACCCTGAAGCTCCCGGTCGTCAAGCGGGACGTCAAGGTCGACTGGGGCGGCGCCTTCTTCATCAGTGCCGCGGTGTCGCTGCTGCTCATCTGGGTGACCTTCGCCGGTGACAAGTACGACTGGCTCTCCTGGCAGACCTACGCGATGGTCGGCGGCTCGCTCGTGCTCGGCCTGCTCTTCATCCTGGTCGAGTCCAAGGCGAGCGAACCGATCATTCCGCTGCGGCTGTTCCGCAACAAGACGATCACCCTCGCCTCGCTGGCTTCCCTCTTCGTCGGTATCGCGATGTTCGCCGGCACCGTCTTCTTCAGCCAGTACTTCCAGCTGGCGCGCGGCAAGACGCCGACGATGTCCGGCCTCATGACCATCCCGATGATCGGCGGCCTGTTCGTCTCCTCGACCATCTCCGGTCAGATCATCACCAAGACCGGCCGCTGGAAGGCATGGCTGGTCTGCGGCGGCGCGCTGGTGACGGCGGGCCTCGGGCTGCTGGGCACCATCCGGTACGACACCCCGTACTGGCGCATGTCGATCTTCATGGCGCTCATGGGCCTCGGCATCGGCATGATGATGCAGAACCTGGTGCTGGCCACCCAGAACCAGGTGGCTCCGCAGGACCTCGGTGCGGCCAGCTCCGTCGTCACCTTCTTCCGCTCCCTGGGCGGGGCGATCGGCGTCTCGGCGCTCGGCGCCGTGCTGGCCAACCGGGTCACCCACTACGTCAAGGACGGCCTCGCCGAACTGGGCCCCAAGGGCCGGGCGATGGGTCACGGCGGCACCGGCGGCGGGGGCATCCCCGATGTGAAGGCCCTGCCGGAGCCCATGCGCACGATCATGGAGAGCGCCTACGGGCACGGCATCGGGGACGTCTTCCTGTACGCCGCGCCGGCCGCGCTGCTCGCCTTCCTGCTGACCCTCTTCATCAAGGAGGTCGCACTGCGTACCAACGCCAACTCCGCTCCCGATGCGCAAGCGCCCGCCGCGGCCGCCGAGTCGGCGCCCGCCCCCGCGGACGCCATGACCGGCCCCGACCGGATCGAGGAGCGGGAGCCCGCCCTGGTGGGCGCCCCGTCCGCCGATCTGTCCACCTCGGACGCCGATCGCGCGACGGCCGCCGCGGTCGCCCCGCAGCGCCTGGCGGCGTTCGCCTCGACCGGTGAC
This sequence comes from Streptomyces botrytidirepellens, assembly GCF_003721215.1. Lineage (NCBI taxonomy): Bacteria > Bacillati > Actinomycetota > Actinomycetes > Kitasatosporales > Streptomycetaceae > Streptomyces > Streptomyces botrytidirepellens. Next base: position 4,399 of record NZ_RIBZ01000327.1, on the reverse strand, counting down.
GGCGGGGCCGGGCACCAGCCCCGGCAGGGCGTGCACGGCTTCGTGCGGAACGGGGACGGCGGCGCCGTGCCGCGCGCCGCGGTGACGCTGATCTCGCTCGCCGGGCGACAGCTCGGCCGTTCGGTGGCGCACAGCGACGGCTCGTACGCCCTGGACGCCCCGGGCTCCGGCTCGTACGTGCTGATCGCGGCCGCCGACGGCCACCAGCCGCAGGCGTCCACGGTCGTCGTCGGCGACGAGCCGCTCGGCTTCGACATCGTGCTGTCGGCCACCAGCGGGCTCGTGGGCACCGTGCGCGGCGCCGACGACGGGCAGCCGGTGGACGCGGCGATGGTCGTGGTCACCGACGTCCGCGGTGAGGTGCTGGCCACCGGCAAGACCGGTGAGCGGGGCGAGTTCAGCTTCGAGGAACTGGTCGCCGGGACCTTCACGGTCGCGGTGAACGCGCCCGGCTACCGGCCCGCCGCGCTGCCCGTCGAGGTCGGCTCCCAGGGCCTGACCCGGCTGGAGATCGCGCTCCAGGCCGGCGCCCGGGTGCAGGGCACCATACGGGCCGGGGCCGACCGCCGCCCGCTGCCGGACGCGCGGGTCACGCTGGTCGACGCGGCCGGGAACGTGGTCGCCACCGCCACCACCGGGGAGGACGGCGCGTACGCCTTCACCGACCTGGACGCGGGCGACTACACGGTCATCGCGAGCGGCTACCCGCCGGTCGCGGGCAACCTCACGGTCGCCGGGCACGGGATCGACGGACACGACGTCGAACTCGCCCACCCCGGCGACTGAGAACCCCGGGGCGGGGGCGTGCGCAGAGCGGAGACGCGCCCCCGCCCCGGTCCGGGCGGCGCGCATTCCGCCGGACCCGGAACCCGGAGCCGGGCAGCGGTGTACATCAGGCAGGGGACGGCCTCACACCGCTGCCCGGTCCGGGCGCGGAAGACCAAGCAGTACGGGAGCAGGAGACGACGCACGGCATGACGACGACTGGGGCAGGAGCAGGCGGGGGAGCGGGGCTGCGGGCCCGGATCCTCACCCGCGACGGATGGGCGGTGCAGCACGCGGTGCTGACCGTCACCGATATGACGGGTGGGCAGGTGCTGCGCGCCCAGGCCACCGAGGACGGTTCGGTGCGCAGCGAGGAGCCGCTGCCGCCCGGTCCGTACACGATCATCGCCACCGCGGTGGGCTACGCACCGGTGGCGTCGACGGCGATCGTCACCGCGGCCGGGCGCGCCGATGTGGGCACGGTGGTGCTGGCCCGGCAGGGCGGGGTGGAGCTGCCGCCGCCCGGGGCGTGGACGCTGGATCCCGCCCATTCGACGGTGGGGGCCGTCGCTCAGCACCTGGGGATCTCCAGCGTGCACGGGCGGTTCACGGACTTCGGCGGGCGGATCGAGATCGCCGAGGACATCGAGAAGTCGCGGGTCGAGGCGGTGATCCAGGCGGCCAGCATCGACACCGGAAACACGATGCGGGACGGCCATCTGAAGTCGCCCGACTTCCTGAACGTGGAGCAGTTCCCGGTCCTCACCTACCAGAGCACGCATCTGAGCGCGGCCGGACCGGACCGGTGGACGGTGCACGGTGAGCTGTCCATGCACGGTGTGGTGCGGGACGTGGACCTGGACCTGACATATCTGGGCACGGGCCCCGACCCCTGGGGCGGGGTGCGGGCGGCCTTCCGGGCGACCGCGGAGCTGCACCGCGAGGACTTCGCGATGAACTACAACCAGGTGGTCGCGGCGGGCATCGCGGCGATCGGTACCACCCTGCGGGTGGAGCTGGACATACAGGCTGTGCAGGGCGAGGAGCTTCCGGCGGCGGCATGACCGCCGCGCCGCCCGCTCGCGGGTGCGGGTTAGGGGGCGTCCCGCAGGGCCTCGATACCGGCGATCGCGAAGTCCAGCGCGATGGTGAACTCCCGGTTCCGCGTCTCCTCGACGGTCTGTCCGCGGCTCGCTTCCATGGTCTTGCGCGATTCGTCGAACTCCGGGCGCTCCTCGACCGAGCTCATCACCTCCTGGAGCAGTTCGTCCTGGGTGACGCCCAGCGTCCGGCAAAGGGCGGAGAAGCGGCCCTCGATGGTGCTGAAGCCGTAGACGAACTGATAGACGAGGGAGAGCGCACTGGTGATCTTGTCGTCCGGAAGTCCGCTGTTGCGCATCACCCGCTGCGCGGCGTTGGAGAAGGCCATCGCGTTCGGCCCGATGTTGAAGTACTCCCCCAGCAGCGGGGACAGCCAGGGGTGGCGCACCAGCAACTTGCGGTATTCGGAGGTGAGCTGGCGCAGCTGCTCGCGCCAGTCCCGGGGCTCGGTGGGCAGGTGTTCCAGCTGCTCGGCGGGCTGGACGGCCTCCGAGGGGAGGGCCATCTCTCCCATGACGGCGTCGAGGGCGAGTTCGAGCAGATGGTCCTTGGTCTCCACGTACCAGTAGACCGACATGGCGGTGACCCCAAGATCCGCCGCCAGCCGGCGCATCGAGAAGCCCGCGAGCCCCTCGGCGTCCAGCAGCCGGACGGTCGCCGCGATGATCTTCACATGGTCGAGACCGACCGGCTGCTGATCGCCCTTGCGTTTGGGGGCCTTGCGCTCGGAGAGCCAGACGCTGGACCGTGGGCGGGTGACACGGCTGCCGGTTGCCATGGCGGCTCTCCTTCTTCGCTGCGCTGCTGCCGCGTATCAGGCGGACACGATGCGCGACGGGTCATACAGGTCCGATGCTATGCCGCGGACGGCGTCTGTGAAGATCGCTCGGCACGACGGAGCAGCAGCGCGGCCAGCACCCCACCGGCGAGCACGGCCGCCGCGCCGACCAGCTGGCTGGTCTCCACCCCGGAGGCGAAGGCGTCCCTGACGGCCGCCCGGTCCTCGGGGGTGCGGGCCGCGGCGACGGCGGCCGGGAGCGAGCCCGCTCCGGCGGCGGCCGCGGGCAGCAGCGAGCCGAAGCGGGAGTTCAGCACCGCGCCCAGGACCGCGACGCCGAGCCCGTTGCCGCATTCGGTGAGGGTGCCGTTGACCCCCGCGCCCACCCCGGCCTTCTCCGGCGGGATGGCCGACATGATGGCGTTCGCCATCGCGGGCATGGCGAACGCGATACCGGACCCCATCACCACCAGGCCCAGCAGCATCCCGCCGTAGCCGTCCGCGCCGAGGACCGCGATGAGCGCGAGGCCGAGCGCGAGCAGCCCCATGCCGGTGACGATCATCAGCGGCGTGCCGAGCTTCGGAAGCAGCCGGGCCCCGACACCGGTGAGGTTGAGCGCCACGATCACCAGGGCGAGCGGCGCGGTACGCAGCCCCGCGTCCAGCGCGTCGTAGCCGAGCACGAACTGAAGGTGCTGGGTGAGCAGGAAGAGCGAGCCGCCCATGCCGAACGCGACGAGGATGCCGCCCGCGACGGCGCCCACGAAGGAGCGGTTGCGGAAGAAGTGCATGTCCAGCATCGGATAGGGGATATGACGCTCCCACAGCGCGAACCCGGTCAGTACGGCGACGCCGACGAAGGCGGACAGCAGCACCCGGGTCGAGGTCCAGCCGTGCTCGGGCCCGGAGATGATGGCGAACACCACCCCGGTCATGCCGACCGTGGAGAGCAGCGCGCCGAGCAGATCGGGCCGGTCGCCGGTCGGGTTCTTGGACTCGGGGACGAGCCAGACCACGGCGGCGAGGCCGAGCAGGGCGACCGGGAGGTTGATGAGGAAGATCGAGCCCCACCAGAAGTGCTCCAGCAGACCGCCGCCGATGAGCGGTCCCGCGGCGAAGCCGAGCGAGCTGACCGCGCCCCACACGCCGATCGCCCTGGTCCGCTCGGTGTCGTCGAAGATCTGCACCACGACGGCGAGCGTGGTGGTCATGAGCAGCGCGCCACCGACGCCCATCCCGGCGCGGGCGGCGATCAGCTGGCCCGCCCCCTGCGCCATCGACGCGACCAGCGAGCCCACGCCGAACAGGGCGAGGCCCGCGACCAGCATCTTCTTGCGGCCGTATCGGTCGGCGGCGCTGCCCGCGCTGAGCAGCAGTCCGGACTGGACCAGCGAATAGGCGTTGATCATCCACTGGATGTCGGCGGTGGTCGCGTCCATCTCCCGGGCGAGGGAGGGGACCGCCACGTTGAGGATCGTGTTGTCCAGCAGCACCGTGAGCTGGGCGAGGCAGATCACCGCGAGGATCAGCCAGCGCTGGGGATGGCCACCGGAGGTGGTGCCGGGCGGGGCGGCCGGTCCGGTAGCGGCGGTCGAGGCCGTCATGGGGACTCCAGGGAGACGTTTGTACGGTGTATGGCTACGTGTTTGACTTACACCGTACAAGCGTCACTGTACGCCGTACAGCGAATTTCCGCGCCCGCGCGTCCCCGTGCGTCCATACGGGTACGGGCCGGTGGCCGCGGGGGGAACGCGG